>LBPS01000004.1 GCA_000990325.1 Candidatus Nomurabacteria bacterium GW2011_GWE2_34_25 | reverse complement strand
TTGCCGAAAATGTTTCAAGTGTATGTATTCTCTACAATGCCAAGATTCTACTGATTTATTGTTTTGTTATAATCTAAAAAATTCAAACAATTGTATTTTTTGTGCAAATGGAAGAAATCTTTCAAACGCAATATTAAATATAAAATATACAAAAGAAGAATACGAAAAGAAAAAATCTGAAATATTAAAAAATTACGAAAGTATTGAGCAGGCTAAAAAAGAATTCGAGGAATTAAAAAATAAAACTATTAAAAAATTCGCAACTCAGACGAAATGTCACAATGTCACTGGAGATTATTTACATAATTGCCAAGAAGGGGTAAAACTTTTTGATACATACGATGCTAAAAATTGTTCATACATGAAAGATATTGATGGTGCAATGGATAGTATGGACTGCAATAATGCTTACGATAAACCAGAGTTTATATATAACGTAATGGGGGCATTACAAGGAAGTAAATTAAAAAATTCTGCTTTTGTATTCTATTGTAATGAAGTTGAATACTGCGACAATTGTCATCATTTATCAAACGGTATTGGTTGTATTTCTGTACGAAAGGGGAATTACATGATTTTCAATAAAGAATATGAGAAAGAAGAGTATCTGGTATTTAAAGAAAAGATTGATGAGCAGAGAAAAAATGAAAAAGACTTTGGACAATTCTTTCCACCTGAAGTTGCACCATTTGCTTACAATGAATCCTTAATTCATGATTTCTTCCCACTTACTAAAGAAGAAGCTCTCAAGAGAGGGTATAAATGGCAAGATAAAACAACTGGAACTTTTGGGAAAGAAACAATCAAAAAAGGAGAAATCCTTAACTCTATAAACGATGTCAATGAAAATATTTTAGATGAAGTATTGATTTGTGAATCCTGTAATAAGAATTTCAAAATAGTTGAAGCTGAATTAACTTTTTATAAAAAAATGGGATTACCTTTACCTCATAAAGATTTCGAATGTAGACATGAAGATAGAATGAAAAAAAGAAATGGGATGAAATTGTATCATCGGTCTTGTATGAAAGAAGGATGTGAGAATGAGTTTGAAACAACTTACAGCCCAGATAAATTAGATATAATATATTGTGAGAGTTGCTATCAGAAGGAAATATACTAGGTAATTAATAATTACAAATTACTGATTACTAACAAGAAAGGGCTCGTCAGCTTTAGCTGACGAGCCCTTTCTTGTTTCTCAATTTTTAATTAGTAATTGGTAATCATGATTTACCAAAATCACCTACTGGGTTAATTATTCTTCTTATCTCTTCTTTGCTGAGTAGGGAGCGGTGGCGGGAGTGAAGACTGGGGGATTGAGGTTTACTTTTTTCTTTTTTACAACGGGCTTTTTCTTTACTACGGCTTTTTTCACTGGGCCTTTCTTTACTGTGGTAGCCTGTTTGGTAACTGTGGGTTTTTTTGCTGTGGTATTTTCCTTTGCTAAAACTACAGAAGCTGGGAGGGCCTGTTGTGTAGTTGACAGAACCTTACTTTCTTCTTTCTTTTTACTCAAGTAACCATCAGAAGCTAAAACTCCAAAAGAGGAAGCTGTCGCTACAAAAATTAAAATTATTAAAACAATTGTTTTTTGTTTCATAAACTATAATTCAATACTATAACCCATTGCTATTTTTAGGTAAATTGCGATATGGATTTGACTTACCACCACGGTATCCAATGTGAACATGATTACCTGTGGATCTACCTGTCGAACCTACATACCCTATGACATCACCCTTCTTTACTACTTCACCCACACTTGCTGACACTTTACTCATATGACCAAAGATAGCCTGTGCCCCATCATCAAAGTCAACAACTACATAGAGTCCATATCCTCCATTATAACCCGATCCATCAGCAATGAGAACCTTACCATCTTGTATCGCATATATAGGAGTACCCTTTGGTGCAGCAAAGTCGTAAGCATTATCATCGTGGAGTTTCTGTGACACCCTACCTACACCCTTAGGGAATGGCCAAATGTAATCGCCAGTAATACCATTACCACTAGATATTTGTTCTGGACTTGCTTGAGATTTCTCTGTCTTATCTTCTGTTCCTACTGATACCTTTACATCCACCGAATCTTTCTGATCTTTAACAATAGGGCGAGGAGTCTCAACTTTCTTCACAACAGTACCGCCTGGAACTATGATCTTCTCCCCAATCTTTAAATTCTTGTCTGAAATATCATTATATTCGGAGATATCTTTAGCATCTGCTTTATAAGCCTTGGCAATTGAGGATATAGTATCTCCCTTTTTCACAGTATAAGGCACGCCATCTACAGGAAGAATTGTAAGTATTTGCCCTATTTTTAAAGCGTTATTCTTGATGTTTGTGTTGGCGTAGAGGATAGTATTCTTAGATATACCGAATTTACTTGCCACTCCTCCGATAGTATCGCCTTTTACCACTGTATATGTAGTAATCTTGTCCGATGAAGATATATATGAGTTTTCTTCTCCGTCTGTTCCCGTTAAATTATCTGGAATAATAGCTCCATCTAGAGTTATGGAAACATATGAACCGCTACCCGAATTCTTCATATCAGTATCGATAGAAGTCTCTATAAATGGTACATTCTGTGAATTATGAACAATGTCATTATTTATTTCCGTTGCTTGAACCTTTGACCCAACAATACTTGTCATTAAATCATTAAAAAAGCCGGCATTGGCCAGAGAGGGTATACCAGCAAAAAGTGACATGAGTAAAACAAAAGAATAAGCCTTAATATTATAGGACTTAAAAAATATAGCTATTTTCATCTTTTGGGTTCTTTGTGGAGGCAAGTCACCAATAGAATCTTTTGAATTTTGTTTTATAGGCATAATTGTTACAATCATTCGGTAAAGCTTACAAAATAAAGCTTTTCTGGCCTTTCAGTATGATAGACCCCTTATTGAGAGGTCTTATCTATAAGGGTAGCCCATACGCTAATGTTAGTCAACATAGTTATGCACAACAAGTAAACAAGCCACAATCTATGCTTATTTATATATATCACAGGTTTTTTTGACAAAAATAAGAGATATGTTGTATAATTAAAAACATGAACAAAAAGGAAAAACCTATAGGAATAATAAAGGGTAATTCGTTCGCTGAAATGGGAGCTGAGCTAGAGAAGATTAAGCCATTAATAGAGGGTGAGTCAGAGATAACTAAAAATGAAGAAACAATACCGGTAAAAGATAAGAAAAAGCCAGAAACTACAACCGGTAAGGCGGAAAAAAAAGTAAAAGTCACTATAACAGGGAATAAAGACAAAGATCTCGAAAGCTATCTGGAGAGAAAAGAGAAGGAGCGAATGGCTGCTTCTTTAAAAATTACAGATACTGTAGTTGATACTTATTTAGAAAAAGCTTTAGAAAAAACAAAAAATAGACAAAAAGGTCTTGAAAAAAAACCTAAAAAAATAGAATTAAAACCAAAAAGTAGAGAAATTTCTGAACAAGAAGCAATTGATATATTTAAAAATAATAAAATCGATGAAATTATCGTAAGAGGAGGAGAAAGAAAAATACTAAATAGCGAGAGAAAGCTATTCACTACAGATGAAGAAAAAAAGAGACTAGAAGAGAGGAGTGGCAAGATTGATACCTTTAGTCAGGATGTTGATAGTAAGTTTGCCAATGAATTACTAAATAAATCCAAAGGTGGAAATTTAAACGAAATCTATAATGATGGAGCCGTGGCTACTATCATAAATACTAAACAGAGAGAAACAGAGCCTGCAGTAAAAACTAAAGGGGTCAGAGTTTTCCTTGATGTTGGAGGAACTTGGATGAAATTTGAAAAGGATGGAGAGACTACGACTCTTCGTTTCGACCATCATGGATCTGGAAAAAGAGAGCCTACCTCTGGTTCAAAAATGATGTACGAATTTTTGAAGAAAGCAGAACTTATAGAAAGTACACCTGAGTTAGAAAAAATGGTTAATTTTGTTGTTGAGTTAGACAACCTAACTTATCTAGATAACAAAAATGAAAAAGGAGACAAAATCTTCAATGAAGAATATTTTGAAAACGTGTGGCCAAATACTCTGTATGCTATAGCAGAAAAGATACCGTTTAAAGTATTGCAAGATTTAATACTATCAGGAAAAATAGAAAATCCTTCTATCCCATTTACCAAGGAGCAATTAGAAGGTGAACTAGGCCAGACTGAAGCTGGGAAATTCACAATTGCTGAGCTTTGTATGAGAGCTAAAGAGGGGGACAAAAGCAAGGGAGAATTAAACATAGACGGAGCGGTAAAAACCATCAAGGGAATAAAGGATTCCAAGAGATATGCCAAACAGGAAAAATTAAATCTCAGAAATACTAACATAGGGAATATAGTTTATTATAATTATCATGGAAAAGTAAAAACAGCTGGCAATACAGAATTTAAAGTAAAAATAGCTAATAATTTAGGTTTTATAGGAACAAGAGCTACGGGGTGTGATAGCTTTGTAAACTGGAACCAAGAAGTAGGAGAAGAGAAGTTTTTTATTAATTCAACTTCACCAAATTTAAGAGGGGTTGCCGATAGAATAAACGAAAAATATCCAGGTTGTGCGATCGAAGTGCGAGGCACCTTCTTGTTTGGGAAAATAAAAGACGGAATAACAGAAGCAGAATTATTGTACTTTATAGATCCTAAAACAATAAAAGGTTCGAATTTTAAAATAAAGAAAGAAAAGGTACAAGTAATTAAAAAGAACGGAACTGAAAATCCCGTAGAACTTTCAGATCCCAACGATGTATCTGAGGGCGAAGATAGTAAAGACCAGATATCACCTGAAAACGATACAATAGAATTAACAGCCGAAGAGCAAAGAATGATAGATGAGCTCGCTCTTGCAATTGAGTCTGCCAAGAAAAGAGTGGCTGAATATGAGTCTGATATGGCGCTACTGAAGGCAGAATTGGAAGAGGAGGAAAAAGCAAAAGGAGCAATTGAAACTAGTGTCCCTAAAACTCCTGAAGAGGAAATAGATCCCGAGAGTGCAATTGCTACTCTTGAAAAAGTTATACCGAAGGATGATGTGGAGCTTTTCAAATCTTTTGGAAGTGCAGGAATTTCTGGTTTTATTGCAGAAAAAAATGAGGAAATAAAACAATTTGATAATAATACAGAGGTTACAGATATGCTTACACGAAAACACAATCACAAGATTGCAACACAGATTATAGAACGTTACAATATAGCAAAAAGGGACGGATCAAACCCTGAACTAGTAAAAAATGTTGAAGAATTATTGAGGGATATAAAATAATAAAAGTCGAAAAAATTTAAATTGAAGATAATCAATTAAAAGCATTATAAAAAATTTATGGACAACACACCAAACAAGCCACCTCAAACAGCAGCAGACAAAATACAAGAAAGAGAGCTCCAGCATACTCAAGATCTTGAAACTATTCAAAAAGGAACGGAAGCAATAAATGCTATTTTAGCTAGGGTAAAAGGTACAGCTCCTCTGAAAAAAGAGGAAGGTGAAACAATACCAGCAGGTAAAAAGGATGCCAAAAAGCAACCAAGCAAAAGAAAGGGGAGAACAGTAAAAGAAGTAAAAGAGGAAATAAATAAAACATTTGATACTAAAAACACTGAGGAGGAAATTAAGGTAGAGGGGGAGGTAACCGCAGAAGAAGAAAATGAAGAAGAACTAACTGCTGAGGAAGAAAAAGCCTTGGAAAATATTTTAGCTACTATAAATAAATTGGAGGCAAAACTTGCCGAACTTGAAGCTCGAAAAGAGAGAGAGGGCAAGCAAAACAAAGAAGAAGGGTCTGATAATTCAACAAAAATGAACGAATTGGAAACAGAAGAACTAAGTGCAGAAGAAATTGAAACAATAAAAAACAAAATTCAAAAGATAACCTTTCAAATAGAGTCTGACAAAGAAGACAACAAGGAAAGACAGAGACGCATAGATAGACAAAATGAATCTAAAACATACATAAAAGAAAAAATAAAATCTATAAAATTCTACAAACCATTCGTTTGGGCAAAAGATAATCTGGTCTATGGTTACTTATCAGAATTAGATAGTTTTACCAAAAGGATATCCAACTGGGAGCCATATCTCAAGAAAGAACTCAACGAAAGGCTATCAGAAATACCTTATATAATAGAGAGGACTAAAAAACAAATAACGGAAAGAGAAAATAAAATATTAGAACTAGAAGAAGAAAGGAGGACTTTCGTAGAAAAATTCAAGAAAGAAAAGGAAGAAATCCAAAAAGACCGAGAGGAAAAACCTTTTATTTATTATGCGATGGAAAAGTCCGACAATCAAATTCTTTTAACTAGAAATAGAGGAGAAAAGACATCACTCTTGGATTTCAGAGAGTGTGCAAACGATAACTATCGTATGAATTATACATTCATGCAAAGAATAAATAATGGTGAAGTATTTTTTGAATTTAATATACTGGGCTTTATTAAAGTTATCAAAAATGCAAAAGCGATCGAAACAAAAGATGGTATAGATACATATTCAGATAATGCAATATATAAAATACTAGGACCTGGAGAAGAAGTCATAGCAGATGATATACATGGTTACAATGAAGCCACCAGAATTTATGAAGAAAAATCAACAGAATATGAGAAAAAATTAAAAGAACAATTTGAAAAAGATTCTAAGTCGAAAGAATAACAAATAATAAATAACTAACTTATGGAAACAGGACAAACACAAAAACCAAATATAGATGACGAAATATCTGCTACAAGGAAAGAGTTGGAGGAGGCTAGAGCTATGGCACAGGCACTTCTTGATAAGAAAAAGAAAAAATCAAGTGAGCCCATAAATAAAGATACAGATAAAGATCCAACAGGGGAAGAAAAGGATAAGGGTAAGGGAGGAGATACTGATAAAGAGCCCCCAATAGACACAGAAAACAAGGGAGCTAATCCTAATCCAGAACCAACCTCAGGTCAAATCTCTCCGGAAGAAATAAAAACACTTGAGCAATTAATTGCTGATGCTGAAGCAGTAAATAAAGCGAAGCTGGAAGCTAATAAATTTGGAGGTAGTGTACTTCGAGGATTAAGCAAATGGGAAAAATTTGGACAAGGAGAAGCTGGTCCAAAAGGATTTGCAAAAAGAATGACCAAGATGGGAATTAATCTTGCTTTAATAGGATTAATCTCTTCCGTAGGAGTACAAGAACTTGCAGAAAATGATATAGGTACAGCAACATCTCTGGCTGGTGGAATATTCTCGAAAATTGGAATGAAACTGGGTATTGGCCTAGGAATGGGAGTTTCTATGGATATCATTGGCAACAGTGGTGCTTCAGATAAAGTTAAAAAATGGCTTCCAAAAGTGATAGGAATCGGATTTGTTGGAGCCGCATTTCTCACTCCTGCAGGATTGGCAGCTGGTGCAACTGCTGGAGGTGCTTTTGCCTTAGGACTATTGTCTCAAAAATTTAACGGGAAATTCACAGATGAAAAGATACTCGCAAGAGAACAAGAGGCAAAAAATGAATTTCTTAAAAAAATAAAGGCAGAAAATAGAGAATTGAATGAAGATAGTATCAAACAAATTGAACAGGAATACACTAAAATATTCAATAAATATAAAAGACAGAGAATCTGGGGTAAATTACTAGATGGAGCATCTAAATTGACAGTAGGTTCTGTCATAAGTGGCCTCGCACTTGAAGTCTCAGGAGAGATTCATGATCACATGAAAACTGATCAACCAACAGAGTTGGGAATAAAACAAGAAGAAGCAATTGTAGATGATAAAGAAGTTGAATTAAAAACAATGACTCATGCTATGGGTAGTGAAACTGATTCAGGGGAACAACAGGATGCAACTCACATGAGAAGCGGAGCAGGAGGTAAAATACTTTCTGAATCAGAATTAAAAAATCATACAGGGGGTATGTCCAATGCTGACATAAAATCTGCCTTTGGAGATAACCAGGTAGAAACTAATGCTACAGAAGTAAAAGATACAGTGGAATCCAAACAAACTGAAGCAGGGATTGCAGGAATTAAAGATTCAGTGGAAATAAAAGATACAGTAGAGGTTAAAAGTGGGGTTGAAATAAAAACAGAAACAAAAGACTCAGTAGAAATAAAAAATACGGCAGAGGTTAAAAGTGAAGGAGTAAAAGATACGGCAGAGGTTAAACAAGCAACAGAAATAAAAGATACGGAGCATGTTAAGTCTGGAGCTGAAGCAAAAACGGAGGAAGTAAAAGATACTACGAGTGTTAAAAGTGAACCAGCAGTAAAAATTGAAAGTGATGCAAGTGGTACAGATAAAACCGTGAGTGTTGATTTCAGTTCAAAGGGAGCTATCCAAACCATATTAGATATTAAGGAACAAATTCGTCATGAATATCCAGACATATCAAAAGCCCCTCAAGAGGATCAGGAATTCATGAAAACAGATGCCACTCACCAAGCAATTCGCCTTGGATTGTACAATCCAAATGATCCAGAAGAGAGTGCTTTTGTTCTAAAAGGTTCAACTTTAAATTATAGCCACGGGAATTTAACCCTTCATGAAATTAAAACAGGTGAAGATCATGTTTTGATTCAAACCAAGGGAACAGAACAAACAATTGAAAAATATGATGGAAAGATGTTTGATTCAGATCATTCGGGAACCAAAATTGAAGGTTCTACAAACACACCAAGTTCAAATCCTGAAATAACCAATACTCCACACTTAGGTCCAAATGGACTACCAGAAACAGTAGAAGGAAGTACAATAATAGATACCCCTCATATAACACCTGGAGGAGAGTACAATGAAGATCCTACAACTTATCTTCATCCAGAAGAAGAAGCAGTTTCCAAACATGCTGAAACCCCTGTAAAGAATAATAGTGAAGATCAAACTGGCGCCCCACACAAAAATCCAGATGAGCATCCTGTTAAACCTGCCACTAAAGAAGATGCCGACTCTGTAAAAGATTCCACACATCATGAACTAACAAGCAAAGAGATGAGGCAAATCGAAAGAGTTAGCAATCACAATATACATAAAATTTTCCCAAATAATTACGAAGATCAAAATTGGCATGAAGCAAAGAATATGGATGCTTATAAATTGTATCATCTCAAGGTTGGTGAGGTCTCAGATGAATATAAACCATTACATCATTATTTACACAAGTTAAGTAGTGTCACGGGAATAAAGCCATTACCAGGTGATAATATGTACCTTCCACAAACAAATGATCAATTTATAAATGATGCACTAAAAGTAGCAGCGGAAATTGGCAAACTTGATAAGGTTAAATTATAATTAAATTATTAATTAAATAAAAATATTATGAATTCAATAAAAAAAGATTTGTTTGATTTGTTCCAATTAGATAAAATGCCACCCGAAAAAGCAAATGAAATGCTTGAACGTCTTGCAAGCTTAGTATTCCAAGCAGTATTAGTACGCTCTCTACCACTTTTATCTGAAGAAGATTTAACAGAATACGAAAGAATCACAACTTCCGAAGATGAGGATGGGGCGACTCTATTTCTATTTTTAAGCCAAAAAGTTCCAGAATTTAATAAAATAGTGACAGAAGAAGCCTGGTTACTCCGAAAGGGAATGGAGGAAAAATTAGGATAGATTAATTCTATAAATAAAATGCTACAATATGAATCATGGAATATCTTGATTCACTAAATGATAAACAAAAAGAGGCGGTCCTTTACATAGAGGGGCCTCTTTTGATAGTAGCTGGGGCGGGGGCGGGGAAGACGAAGACGATAACTCACAGGATAATCCACTTGATACATGAGGGGGTTGATCCATCTTCGATACTGGCTGTTACTTTTACAAACAAAGCGGCGAAAGAGATGCGAGACAGGGTAATGATGCTTTTGGAAAATAAGATTCATGGGGTAAGTGCGCCCGAGCGAAGCTCGGGCGCCGGTATCCCTTTTGTCTCCACCTTTCATTCTCTTGGTGTCCACATCATTAAAGAAAATGCTCACCTAATAGGACTAACGAAACACTTCGCAATTATCGACGAGAGCGATGCTATATCTATTATTAAAGATGTAATGAAAGAGCACGACATAGATCCCAAGCAACATGAACCTAGAAAAATTAAAAGTATAATTTCAAAATCAAAAGGGGATTTCATAAGTCTCGAAAACTATCGAGCAAATGTAAAAAGTAGCATACAAAGTATCGTAGCACTAGTATGGGGAGGCTACGAAGCAAGGCTCAAAAAAGAAAAAGGTTTAGACTTCGATGACTTACTTTTAGAATCGGTTTTGATCTTGCGTAAATTTGGAGATATAAGAAATAAATACCAGGAAAGGTGGCAATATGTGCACGTCGATGAGTATCAGGATACCAACGAAGTTCAATACGAGATGACAAAACTTCTGGTAGGTAAAAATGAAAATATTTGTGTTGTTGGAGATACAGATCAGAATATTTATAGCTGGCGAGGAGCCAATATAAAAAACATGCTTCATTTTGAAAAAGACTATCCTAGTGCAAAGATAGTAATGCTTGAGCAGAATTATCGCTCGACAGGAAAAATAATTGAAGCAGCCAATAATGTAATAGAGAAGAATCAATACCGAGTTCCAAAAACTTTGTTTACGAAAAATGTTGATGGTGAACAAATAGTTGTTTGTGAGGCATACGACGAAGTAAGCGAAGCTGACTTCGTCGCTAGAGAGATAGATGAGCTTCTAAGGGAAAACAAACCTGAAGATATAGCTATACTTTATAGGGCTAATTTCCAATCGCGTGTATTGGAGGAAGCTCTTCTTTCTAGACAAATTCCTTACCAAGTACTCGGAATAAAATTCTTTGAGAGAAAAGAAATCAAAGATATCCTTTCTTATGTTAAAGCAAGTTTAAATAAAGAAAGCCTAAGTGATATAAAAAGAATTATAAATACACCAGCAAGGGGGATAGGAAAAGTAACCCTAACAAAAATACTTGCAGGTCTTTCTTCTGAGCTACCAGCCGGAATGCAAATTAAAATAAATAAGTTCTATGCACTACTTGAAGAGATTCATGAATATATAGACACCCATAAACCAACAGAGGTTATAAAATATATTATAGAAAAAAGTGGACTTGAAGATGAACTCTCACACGGGACCAATGAAGAAATGGAGAGATTAGAAAATATGAAAGAACTTGTGACCCTTTGTCTTAAATATGATGAAATGGAAGATGGTATCGAAAAATTATTAGAAGATGCCTCTCTCTCAAGTGATCAAGACGGCTTGATACCAAGCAATACAGATAAAAAAGGTGGGGTAAGACTTATGACCGTTCATGCTTCTAAGGGACTAGAATTCAAATATGTATTTGTCACGGGGCTTGAACAAGATCTCTTCCCTCATGCTCGCACGGGAACTGGTACTAAAGAAGATAAGGAAGAGGAACGCCGACTTTTCTATGTGGCTCTAACGAGGGCTGAAAAAAAGTTATTCCTCACTTATGCATCGCTCCGTACAATTTTCGGTATGAAGCAAGTAAATACACCAAGTGAATTCATCTATGATATTCCAGCTCACCTGACAGATTTCACACAAAGTTACTCGAGGGGAGGAGAAAAAATTGTTTATCTTTAAAATAAAAACTCCAACAAATAGCTCTTCTCAGAGGGTCCGCATAATTTTCTGCTGAAAATTTGCTCATTGCTCGGTCCGTCGACCTCCGCCGGCCCCTCTGATAAGACTATTTGTTTACGTTTTTTAAAATGCGGAATTAAAATGTTCTCGAGCGAACCCTCACGCAGGCTGTCGAGCCGAGTGCGAGCAAAAAATTCAGCAGAATTTTATTGTGTGGTGAGTCCGAGAATTTTTTAATGAAGATTTTAAAAACAATAAAATGAAGAGCTATTTGTTGGAGTTTTTAGTATACTAATACAATAATATGATTCACAAAGCGAAAAAATCGATGGGGCAGAATTTTTTGAAGTCTAAAGAGGCTCTTTTCAAGATGTGCGAGGCTGGAGATGTGAATAATAACGATATTGTTGTAGAAATTGGACCAGGGAAAGGTGTTTTGACTGAAAAACTCTTAGAAAAAGCAAAAAATGTCATTGCCATTGAAAAAGACCGAGATTTAATCGATATTTTAAAGGATAAATTTGCAAATGAAATAAAAGAAGGAAAATTGATTTTACTTAATGAAGATATATTGGAATTCAACCCTAAAACCTATAACCTAGAACCTGAAACCTATAAGATTATCGCCAATATTCCTTATAATATAACGGGTTCTATCATTCGAAGGTTCCTTTCAGAAGTAAACAGACCAAATACCATGACTCTTTTGGTGCAAAAGGAAGTGGCCGAGAGAATTGTCGCGAGAGACAACAAAGAAAGCATATTATCCTTAAGTATCAAGGCTTATGGAGAACCAAAGTATATAATGAAAGTCCACAAAAGGTTCTTCTCTCCATCTCCAAAGGTTGATTCAGCTATTATTTCTATAAACAATATTTCCAATAAAGTTTTTAAGGATAAAAAAGAGGAAGAATCATTCTTTAGATTAATCAAAGCTGGTTTTGCACACAAAAGAAAAGTCCTCAGAAAAAATTTGGAAGATCTTAATATTAAGGAAGTCGGACTTCCTTATATTGATGAAATTTTTAATAAATTAGAGATAGATACAAAAGTTAGAGCCGAAGATGTACCTTTCAAAAAATGGCTAAAAATTAGAGAATCTTTCGATAAAAATGCTTAGGATATTTTAAAAATAAGTTGTATAATCAAAGTAGTATTTTTATAAATATAAAATATTTGAACTGCTTAATTTATTTATGAGCGATTACAAAAATTATCTCCCAAGTAGAAAATTTACTACCATCCTTCTTGTTATTGTTGTATTTATTGTACTTTTTTTTACTGTGCGTGGGATTATCTCATATTTCAAAAATAAACAAATATCAAAAGAATCTCCAACCACAATGACAGTTGGCACTCTAATACAAAAAGATAGTAACAAGAACGGCATCGCTGATTGGGAAGAATATTTATGGGGACTTGATCCAAATAAAACTGGACAAGAAAATAAAGAATTCATATTAGCCAAAAAGAAAACATTATTAAAAAACGGGGAGATATATTCTAATGATGATTCAAGAAGTATAACTGAGAACGAAGAACTCTCAATGCAATTCTTTGCAGCTATTATGTCCTTGCAACAAACAGGAAACTTAAACGAGGAGTCTCTAAAATCAATTTCTGATTCTATTGGTAAAGAAATTGAAGCAACTCCTATAGATGATATATATACGAGAGATATGTTAATAATAAAAGAAGATTCCAACGAAGCGGACATAGCTTACTTTGGTCTATTTAGTGCTCTTGTAGATAAGTATGCAAATGAAGATATTGGCAGTGAACTTACTCTCATTTCACAGGGTATAGTCAACCAAGATCCACAGGCACTCTACGCGGCAAGGACTGTCGCTTCTGCATACAGAGCTTTTGGAGAAGAGCTTTTAAGCATACCCGTTCCAAGCTCAGCGGCAACTCTCAATCTGAGCCTTGCAAACAACTATGAGAAAACTGCTCAATCAATAGATGGACTAACGAAAGTTCTATCTGATCCTATCGTTGGCATGAGGTCTGTACTCAATTACAAAAAATACACTGACGCAATTGGAGTTGACATGGAAAAGCTCTCAGAAATTTTGCAATAGATAGCAATAAAGTGATATAATATATTAATAATATATGAAGAAAAAACAAATTGTACTAAAAATAATTTCAGGAATAATTGTCTTTTCATTTGTAATATCTTTTTCGCAATTCGCATTACCTAAAGAGGCAGGAGCAGCAGAACTCAACTGGGATAATCCAAATAAAAAAGGAGACAATCCTTATAAAATAAACACCGATGCAATACTAAATCCTAGTACAATGATGCAAGTGGTAGGGTGTACTGGACTAGTAGACAAAGTCACTTCATTTACTACAGATTTCCTCAGTAACCAAGCCAATAAACTTATCCAAAGTATCTGGAAGAAAAAAGCAGCCGAATTAGCCAAAAATAAATCTTGTAAGGCCGTAAAGGCTTCTATTGTTGCATCAATGGCGGGTATTTTAAATACAGAATATGCTACTGCACTAACAGACAAAATAGACTGTAAAGACATACAAGGTGTAACTGACACAGATGTTCTAACTCAATTACAACAAGATCAGAAAAAGAATGAAGCCGCCAGAAAAAGATCAGACTGTTTTGACGGACTAGCTTATACAATGGCAAAGAATCAGCTTACTTCTATGACTCGTCAGACTATCAACTGGGTAAATTCTGGCTTTAATGGTGATCCTATGTATGTTCGAAACATGACATCCTTCACAAACACAATGGGGAAAAATATTATAGAGGGAGGTATCAATGTAATAACCAATCCTATTACTGGTTCCCCTTATGGAAGTGATTTCTCAAGAACAGCGATCAGAAGCTACAGATCCGGTAGAAGTCTAAACTATGGAGCCGAAAACTTCTTGTATTCTCTCTCTTCAGACTTGGGTAACTTCATAACAAATCCAAAGTCTTATTACAAATTCAGTAATACTGGTATTTTCGATGAAGGTTATTATGGACCAAACGGAGAATACAAAACTGTTGGTGAATATGAAAGTAGTGGGGACTATGGTAGTGATGGAAGTTCCTTTGGAACAGAAACGACAAAATCTGCAGTAGAGAAAGCCAAAGAGTCCAACAACATCTTCTCCAACGATTTTTCTACTGGAGGATGGGATGGGTGGTTGGCTCTAACACAGAGAGACCAAAATAATCCTCTTGGTTTTTCAATGGCAGTGAGTCAATACCTAGAAGACCAGAGAAATGAAAAACAAACACAAGTTAGAGATGAGTTACTTACAAATAGTGGGTTCTTAAGCCAGAAGAAATGCCTCCTCTGGCAAAGATATGATGATACTACGGGGAAACCAGCCATAAAAACAACTAAAACGGCAGTAGATACTACTCGTTTTGGGATGGAAGATGTTTCCAATAATGATTTAGAAGAACTTTCAAAACAAGAAGCGTTCATATTTAATGAGACTCAAATGGGCCCAAATGATAAATGTATTAAAGACGAAACAGTGACTCCTGGAAGTATCATCAAGGACAAACTTACAAATTACGTTAACTCTCCAGAACGACAACTGGAACTTGCAGATACTATAAATGAATCACTCAATAGTCTCTTCACCTCTCTTATTGAAAAATTTAGAAACGAAGGACTCTTGGGTCTTTCAAGGGAAAAATATGCAGTTATTGATAATATGGGAGCAGGTGAATTCGGCTTCAATTCTGCCATAGATACTAACAATGATGGAATAAATGATGAGACGACCAACGATGGTGCTTACAATAATTCTTCTTTTGATATTACTCGCGATCTCGGGAATACTTATGTACACAACAAACCAAGAAACCTAGGAACTTGGAATGCCAAGACAAATGAACCAGAACTTCATACCGGTCTTGGTCCATATCTAGAAGTAGAAAAGTCTTATCCCTCAAATGTTTATTACACCGTATCAATAGCAGGTAATACTAAGCTTTACAACAATGGATATACAGGGTGGGCAATAGGAGACAGGGCATTCTGGAACGGCAAAGAGTGGCAGAACTGGAAAGCGGGCACAACTGACCCAGTCGACCAGAGAGGTGTCATTCAAATACAGAAGGATTACAGTATTGCCATAAAAGATTTACTAAAAGTAATCCCAAGTATCATGCCAAGAATGGGTGAGCTTGATTACTGTATCCCTGGACCAAATCCATATTTCCAAAATAATTCAGGAGATACAGCCGCCGCATTTAACGAATTTGCTGGATCCTTACAGTCAATATATAAAGATGGTTCCTTCTTTAAAAGAGACACCACCACCTTCTCCTTGGCACAACCAGGAAGTAATGTCTATGAAGATTATAGAAATATATTTAAAGATACACCAACTTATTGGAGTTCTATTCAACAATCCCTACCTTGGCGCAGTCTTGTTGAATTGGGGAACGGCCTAGCTATAGCAAAGGACAGAGCAGAAGAAAGAACAACGCAAGCTGTCGATGATCTCTTAAACCAAATACAAAACGATATAAAAATCTTCTACAAAGATTATAATGATAAAGTGTTCAAGGGTGTCTATAACACAATGACACAAGAATTCTTGAAAAAAGAAAATATAGAAGTGTTAGTACCTAATACAGCCTATATTCCTATGGCAGAAGAAGGGTATAATCTAACTAAAGATATTGTAAATTATGACGCTGGCCTCACTACGGCGGTAGAAGATTACAACAATGCTATTACCCAAGCTGAATCAAATGCAATGAAGCTCAATAAGATAAAGAGTGAGGTTAGTAAGATTATTCTAGCAGCTCAAGACCGTCGTAATATCCGACTACTTGAAATATTAGGCAAGATACCAAACAAATGCGAGACAGCCAAAACAAATTGTAAAAAAGACGGACAAACTTGTCTCAATGAATACAACACTTGTGTTCAAGATGAAACAAACACTGCCAGGGACATAACAAAAGATGTGGCCAAGTTTAAAGTTCTGTACAAAACTCAATTAGATGCATTTGAGAAAACATATGCATCATGTCTAGAGCAAGAAGATATAACTTACTATGATACAAATGACATCATGAATGATACTTATGTAGAAGACGGAGCAAGGTGTAGTGATAGGCGCGATAATGATCTCGATGGTTTGATAGACGGGAAAGACCCTGATTGTATTGGTCATTAAGACTATAATAATGATTCAAATTACACAAATAGTGGTCGTCATGTTCAAGAACAAATTTATTAATAGAAGATAGAAAATAATTATGGAAAATAAACCTAAAAAAAGTAAAGCTTTCATCATAACATTCATACTGATTCTATTGCTTTTAATAGCAGGCTATTTCCTATTATTTAAAGATGGAGGAATAATGAATTCCTCAAGTAGTAGTGCTCGATTATTCTCTTCTCTACTGTCATCTAAAGATCCTGATGAGTCCAACAAAACCTTGGCTCTAGCTGGCGAAGAAATAAAAGACAAGAACAGCATTTACGTTTCGGGCTATGTTGAAAAGACTGAAACTGTGGCCAAGGTTTTCAAAGTGGATATCAATGACCCTAATTCATCTGATCCAAACAATATATATGGAATTGCAAATCAAGATATAAGTATTAATCTTCTAGGTAGGGTCACAATAACAGATAGCAACAGACAGAACAAGAGAATAATAGCCCAAGGGGGAGAAGACCTCAAAGAGGGGGACGAAGTATATATATCTACTTATACTAAGTACAAAAAGCAAATACCTATTGTTATGAATATGGTAAACAATGATCCTAGTGCTATCAAAAATAATAATATTTTTGGTTTTGCCAATCAAAATATAAGAAATGATAATATAGGAGAAGTAACATTAACGAACAGTAGTACCTCAAACACCTTCTGGGATTCTTTCTTTGGATTCTTGGGAAAGAAAACTGCACCAAAAATCGAAAAACCTGTAATCATTAACCCGCAAATCAATAGTGAAAATGGTGAAGGGAAGGGAGATGGTGTTGGTGGTTGGGAAAAAATAGATCCTTATCGTTTCCCAGTAGTTACAGTTACCTCGACTCCATCTTCTTTTGAGAGAGAAGGGGTATCGACTATTTCTTGGACATCGACAGATAGCAATACCTGTAGTGCTGGACCAGGTAATGGAACTGGAACAACGGGATCATTTTCTACAGGATTACTAAAGAAAAGTAAAATGTTCAGCGTTGTCTGTACTGGTGAAAATGGAACAAGTGGTGGTAACGCTTTTGTTATCATTGGGAGCAACAGAACTTTCCCAACAGTCACAGTCACAGCTAATCCATCTTCTTTTGAGAGAGAAGGGATGGCGACTATTTCTTGGACATCGACAGACACAGTAAGCTGTAATGCGGGTATTGGTAATGGAACTGGAACAACGGGATCATTTTCGACTGGGTTACTAACTACAAGTAAATCTTTTGCTGTTACATGTACTGGAATTAATGGATCTATCGGCGGGAGTACTTCTGTTATTGTTGTAAGTAACGACAACAATAGTGCAATCCGACAATGTTCTGATGGTATAGATAATGATGATGACGGGAAAAGTGATAAAGATGATCCAAACTGCCATCTAGATGGAGATTTGAATAAAGAGTATGTACCTTCTCATTTTTCAGAAACTACTTCACCCAATAGTCTAATCGCACAATGTAATGACGATATAGACAATGATGGAGATGGCAAAACAGATGAAGGCGATACAAGTTGCCACCTAGATGGTAACTTGGCAAAAGCATATATACCTACCCATTTTTCCGAAACTACTTTTCCTTTATCAACAAATGCCCAATGTTCTGATGGCATAGATAACGACGGTGATAAAGTTACAGATGTGAGAGATCCACAATGTCATACAGATGGGGATGTAAATAATATAAATTCATATCTACCTACTCACTTCTCTGAAGCATTTCAAGTGGGAGATGGCAAAGCTCAATGTTCTGATGGAAAAGATAACGATAAAGATACTAAGGCTGATGCACTTGATCCACAATGTCACATTGATGGAGATTTGAATAAAGAATATGTGCCTTCTCATTTCTCTGAAGCTGTTCAAGTAGGGGGTGGTAGGGCTCAATGTTCTGATGGGACAGACAATGACGGAGATGGCAAGATAGATGTAGAAGATCTAAACTGTCACGAGGGAGGAGTCATAACTGGTAAATACCTCCCTACACATTTTTCAGAAAAGTTCTCTCCCGCTGATGGAGTATCCCAATGTGCTGATACCAAAGATAATGATGGGGATAAGCTTATAGATAAAAATGATCCACAATGTCACATTGATGGAGATTTGAATAAAGATTACGTACCTGGTCACAATTCCGAAAAAGTTTCTCCTCCGGTCAGTGAATTTGCTCAATGTAATGACACCAAGGATAATGATGAGGATAAGCTTGCAGACATTCTTGACCCCAATTGTCATATTGGTGGCATTGTAACAGGGGAATATATTCCTACACACTTCTCTGAAGACACTCTTCCTACACAATGTTCTGATACTAAGGATAATGATGGGGACGGTAAGGTTGACGAGAAGGATCCTAACTGTCATGCAGAAGGAAATCTAGCCAAGCCTTATATCCCTAGTAACGATTCCGAGGGTGTATCTCCCACAGCATGTGCTGATACGGTAGATAATGACGATGATACCTTTATAGACCAGCTTGATCCGCAGTGTCACGAAGAGGGTAAATTAGAGAAACCTTACGTGGCTACTCATAATTCAGAGAAGGTTCCACCTGTCCCTGCCAACAAATGTCTAGCAATAGATCAAAACCCTCTAACATTTACAGATGTAGAAAAGGCAAAGCTTGCAGAACTCTTGCGTAAATTCTACCTCATTGCTCCAACTCTTAAGACCGAAGAAGATATAAGTATGATCTATAGAGAAATAGACAATTACAAGGAACTTATAGGAAGGTTAGACTATCTCACAAATCAATGCTATGCCGAAACAACAAGTAAAAACGGGTTAACAAAAAACCCAACATATACAGGGCCTACAACAAGATACGGTAATCCTTGGTATAAATATAATGAGAGAGGTTCGTACTTAACTGGGGGAGGAGCAAGTATAAATGTTCCAGTTGAAAATAGTTTTTGTTCTGGTGCTGGTGATATTGGAAACGGTGATTATAATTGTGCAAATCCCGTAAGTCAATTGTACTGTATTTATGAAGATCCATTTGGTAAAAATTTTATAAATGACTGTAAGTGGACACCTAAAGTAAATTTGAAAGAATACGAGGCAATTCTAAATATTTGGTAAATGAAAAAGTAGAGGGTAGTATGTAGAAGATAGTAGGTAATAATAAATAACAAGTGAAAAAAGTTTTATCACACATCTTAATATTGTTTATCGTTTTTGCGAATCTCTTCGCGCCATTTACTGTCGGCATGGGAGAGAAAAATGAGATAGAAATAAATAGCAACAAGGTGGAGGCAGAAACAAAACCAGGAGAAGACGATAAGGCGGGGGTTACAGTGTATGCTGAAGCTTACAAAACAGACAAAACAATCACTATCTATGCAATGCCAGTATATCAAGTAAACAGTTGGTGGGCAGGGGTAGGGGATAAAAAAATAACTTCAATCATTTTTGATTCTCTTAAAAAGGAAACAACTAAGGAAATAACTCCTCAAGAATTAATAAGTTCCATGAAGGAAATGAAGGATTTTGATCTCGACGACCCCGAAGTTGCTAGTGTCGCAAAAAGTTTTCTTCTAAAATCACCAAATATTGAAAAAATATATAAAATAACCTTTCCGGGATTACTCCCTGAGACAGATTATCATGTATTAGTTTCTGCGGAACAAAATTATACAAGTTGGACAACTAAAATTCAAAACGTTGCTCGAGTATCATACACAATTGGCACTCTTGGTGCATTACAATTATTTAATAGCGATGGTAGTATCATTGAATTAGAGGGTGCTACAAAAAACAAAGCAGGTGTAACTTTAGATATTACGACATTAAAAGAAGGAGAAACAAAGCCAGTTAGTGCAGGTAACGCGGCATCAACAAACGAAGTAGGATTGCTTCCGATATGTGCATTAAACAATATTGGTGGCTGTGTCGGAATAGTTTTGTATCGTTTAGTTTTCCAGCCTAGTTCATATCTCTTTGCTTTATCTGGGAAGGCCTTGGACTATACATTCAATTATTCCATAAAAGATACTTCTTACCGTTCACAGTTTGTCGTACAAGGATGGGGGGTAGTCAGAGATTTCTGTAATCTCTTCTTTATCTTTGTTCTTCTATATATTGCTTTTGGAACAATACTTGGTATTCATAGTGTCAAACCCAAAGAAATGATTATAAATGTAGTCATTATAGGGCTTCTCATAAACTTCAGCTTATTTGCAACGCAGGTTATTATAGATACTTCAAATATACTGGCAAGGGTGTTCTATAATAGTATAACCATTGGAGATAAGGTAAATGGTGTAGTAGTAGAGAAGGTTGGAGCATTTGGAGAAAAACAAATATCAGAAAGTATCGTGAAGAAAGTGAATCCTCAAAAGATAATCATGAGTGCAGGCGAGGCCAATAATATAAAAGCAAAGGGTATAGATCTAACAGGGGATCAAGATGGTGGAAGTATAGACAATACGACATTTATTATAGTTACAATACTGGCCAGTGCTATGAACATAATAGGACTGATAGTCTTCTTCTCAGTGAGTCTCATTATGATAACGCGAGTCATAGGACTATGGCTAGCTATGGTCTTCGTACCTCTGGCATTTTTCACATATATAATACCGCAAGCTCAAGACTTGGATATGGTTGGTTGGAAGAAATGGTGGCCAGAGACTCTCAAGCTCGCATTTCTCGCTCCTGTATTCATGTTCTTCATATATCTCATTGTAAAATTCCTTGAAACAGGATTAGGGGTAATGGATGCTTCCAATAAGCATGGCGCTGACTTCTTCATAGCTGTGATAGTTCCTTTCGCCTTTCTAATGGTTCTCCTCACAAAGGCCAAGAGTGTTGCCACAACAATGTCCGGCAAACTAGGACAGTCTATTACAAACGGAATCGCCGCCGTGGGTGGAATAGCACTAGGGGTAGCAACAGGTGGAGCTGCCCTTGCGGGAAGAGCAGTGATTGGTCAGACATTGGCAAAAGCATCAAGAGGAGATACCTCAACACAAAAGTACGAAGCTGCTCAAAAATCAGATGCACTTTCGGGAGGCACTGCTGCTATGGATAAACTAAGTGTATGGCAGAAAATGAAAGGGGCGACTGGTTCAAAACTTCAGCTTGGTAAGGTTTATGGTGAAACAACACAGGATGCACTTGGTAAACGTACCGTTACTGCAGGATCGGGTATTGGTGGATTGTTAAATAAGACACAGAAAAGTGTTGGGGAAGTAGATCATGCAAGACATGTAGTAGATGAAGCCAAGGACAAAGCTGGATTTAAAGATATTGACTACGGTAGACTTTCTGGAACACAACAACAAAAGGTTCAGGATCTTTATGTTAAAGACAACAAGAGTAAGTGGGCACAAGAAGAAGAAGATGCATTTAGAAAAGACAAAGGATTAACTGATAAAGAGGCATTAACCCCAGCACAAGTAACAGAACTAAGGGGAAATGTAACAGCAAGAGCTAATGCCGAATTTGAGAAAGAACTACACCATGCATCAGAAAAAATATCAGGATTTTCTAGGGCTATTTCTCAAACAAATACAGGCAGTATGGATGTTAGAAAACTTTCAGATATAAAATCAGACAAACGGGAAGGATTCTTTACTAAAATACCTGTGGCTTTCACTGCAGCAGTGGCAATGGGAGTCCGTACTGGAATAAAAAATGTTGGTATGAGTAATGGAGGAGTTAAAGTAGAAGGAGATTTTATGAAGGATTTAGGTAATACAATAAGTGATTCTCTAAAAAGCATGAAGGTCAATGTCGACCTCGGACATGTGGGTGAGACTAAGAGTAGTGGAGACCCTCATGCTGGAGGACATCATTAGGATTAATTAAGAATCAAAAATTAATTAAAAAATTAATTTAAGAGAAATAATATAAAGTGTATAATTAAAGAAATGGATCAAACACAATTACAAGAAAAAATAGCCTTATACTACCAAAAGCTTCCAGAGGAGACAAAGGTACTTTTTGCTGGTATGAGTTGGCTAGAAACCATAAAAGAAATTGATACCAAATATTCTTTAAATGATGAACAGATTAAATCTCTCGGAACAGAAACCACCCTTTTACTTTTAGGAATTATAGATCCAAATGATTATGAGCAAACTTTGAGGGAAGAGGTAAAACTCGAAGAAGGTAAAACCGACGATATAATAAAAGAGGTCAATGAAAAAATAGTGAAAGATATAGCTCCTCTAATATATAAATCTTATACCGACAACATAGCAGAATTTGAAAAAGAAGCATATGCAAAAAATTTCGAGGAACGTTTCGATAAACTTCCCAATGAAGTAAAGGATGCGATTGCTTTCTCTAACTGGAAGGAGAAGCTCTATACAATAGCCAATAAATACAATCTAGCTGTTGATAAAATGGGTCAATTGGAAGACATCACCGCCAATGTATTTCTAGGAATAATTCGAGCAGACCAGTATGAATCAGAGGTGACTTCTAAAATAGAGATACAGAAAGAGAAAATCAAGGAATTTGTGGCGGAAATAAATGAAAGTATCTTTGTAAACATAAAAGAGGCCATGAAAAACAGTGCTGAGGTAGGACCAAGTGACGAAAATGTACCACTTCCTCCATACAAAGTAATTACTAGCCTGTCCGACAACAAGGCGGGTGACAAGTTACCAATTACCAAAGAAACAGAAAGTGAGGTACCACTTCCTCCTAAAACTGAAATAAAAGGGGCTAGTTTGAAAGAGATAACCCAGGAGAGCCTCCAAGATAATCTAGACAAACTCTCCACTAAATCAGAAGCTGATCTATATAAAGAACATGGCATAGAAATTATTTCAAATAATTATACGCCTGAAGTAGAAAATATGGCACCAATAGAAATACCAAAAGAGAAATCTATGGAAGTGGCACCAAAGAAAGAGGGTGCACTTATAGGCAACATAGTAGCCGATAAATTATTCAATACAACAGTCAGTCAAACTACAGCTACAGATTACTCTATCCCAAAAATGACTCCTAAGCCAGATCCATTTATGAAGGCACAAGGAGAAGCTTCTTCAAACCCTCACGATCCCTACCACGAGACTATATAATTACTAATTACCAATTACTAATGAAAGAAAACATCATCCAGCAAAAAAGTTTTGAGTTTTCATTACTGATAATTGAATTATACAAAAAGCTAGTTGATAGAAAAGAATATATTATATCAAAGCAGATTTTTCGTTCAGCAACATCAATTGGTGCAAATATTGAAGAATCTATAGGGGCACAATCAAGAAATGATTTTATATCAAAAATATCTATTTCTTATAAAGAGGCTAGGGAAACTGAATATTGGTTAAAATTATTATTAGGAGGTAAATATATAACACAAAAAGAGTTTGATTTTTATACTGAAAAAATAGTTGTAATTCTAAAATTATTAACTTCTATTCAAAAAACAACTAAAAACAACAGGAATAATGACTAATTACCAATTACTGATTACTGATAAAAATGCAAAAGTTATGGTTGTTGTGGTAGAATATTGTTATATGTTACGATTTTAGGTTTTAATTAGTGTCATTCTTGAGCTAAATTATTAATTAGTAATTGGTAATCAGTAATTATATACATGCAATTTAAAGTTCCACAATTTATAGATATAGAGGATAAGCTTTTTGGTCCTTTTACTTTTCACCAGTTTGCTTATATGGCTGGTGGAGCAGGGATGATTTTTGTCTTGTATAAACTTTTGCCTATATATATTAGTATATTCCTGATACTGCCATTGGCTGGGCTTACTATTTGTCTCGTTTTCGTTAAAATAAATAGCAAGCCTTTTATTTATTATCTGCAAGCTTCGTTTAATTATCTAATTTCTAGTAAGTTATATATTTGGAAACAGAGATTAGTTAAAAAGGGGGACATACAAGAAGAAGAAATCACTATGCCTACAGCCGTCTCAAATGTTCCAATGCTTTCAGAAAATAAACTTAAGGATTTATCATGGAGTTTGGATGTTCAAGACAGGAAGGATAGTCAATAATTAACAATTACTAATTACCAATTACTGATTATATGCTACAATGGTATTAGAATTTAAATTATTAATTAGTAATTGGTAATCAGTAATTATTTATGGTTGACGCAAAAGCAGCACAAGATTTCGTACCAATAAAAGAAGTTAGAAATGGCATCATAATTCTAAAGGGTGGTGGTCTTCGTGCTATACTGATCGCTTCTTCTATAAATCTTTCACTCAAATCAGGCGAAGAGCAAGCGGCTGTCATTAACCAATTCCAATCCTTTCTAAACGGGCTTGATTTCCCAACTCAAATAGTAATCCAGTCCAGAAGATTAGATATCAGGCCTTATCTCTTGATGTTAGACAACAGACTCAAAGAGCAAACAGAACCTCTCCTAAAAATACAAACGAAAGAGTATATAGAATTTATAAGATCATTTACTGATGAAGTGAATATTATGACGAAAACTTTCTTTGTAGTTGTACCCTATAGTCCCAATGTATTAAAAACAAAGGAGGGTATGATAGACAGTCTCTTGGGTGGTGGTGCTCCTAAAAAACAAATTGAGGATACCAAAAAGGCAATAGACCTAGCTTCATTTGAGGAGAAGCGTAGTCAACTAGACCAGAGAACAAACGTCATTATCAATGGTTTAAGTGGTATAGGAATTAGAAGCAGTCAATTAAAGACCGACGAAGTAGTGGAATTATTTTATAAAACATTTAATCCTGGTGATATCAGCCAAGGAATTAAATTACAATAATATGGGAATCTTTTCATCAATTTTTAATAAAGGAGACAATAAAAAACCACAAGGATCTGTGATGCCTGTTTTGCCTACAGAAATATATAAAGCTGCAACTCTTGAACTCCAAGATGTAATAGCTCCTTCTGCTCTACAAATAACACCAAAAGGAATAAACCTAGGCGACAAAATAGCAAGAACTTTCTTCGTCATATCTTATCCTAGATATCTAACCGACAATTGGTTTTCGCCTATTATCAATTTAGATAAAGTCTTTGATGTATCTATTTTTATTCACCCAATTGAAACTGCTGATATATTAAGGTCTTTTCAGAAAAAGGTAGCCGAAGTCCAAAGTCAGATATCTATACGTGAATCAAAAGGCTTAGTTCGTGACCCAATGCTTGATACTGCCTACCAAGATCTTGAAAATCTTCGTGACAACTTAATGCAAGCTCAAGAAAAAATGTTTGATGTAGGTCTATATATCACTGTCTATGCTGACAATGACAACGACTTGTTTAAAATAGAAAGTGAAATCAAATCTCTCCTTGAGTCAAAATTAGTTTACTTAAAACCAGCATTATTCCAACAAGATGAGGGTTTCAAAAGTGTAATACCACTAGGAACTGATGTTCTGGGTATTCACCAGAAGCTTAATACCGAGCCTCTTTCAAGCATCTTCCCATTTGTATCTTTTGACCTTACTTCCGACAAAGGAATACTCTATGGAGTAAATAGACACAATTCTAGTCTTATTATTTTTGATAGATTTTCTCTGCCAAACTACAATTCTATAACATTTGCTACAGCTGGAGCTGGTAAATCATACGCTACCAAGCTTGAAATTATACGTACGCTTATGTTTGATGCTGAAGTTATAGTTATAGATCCTGAGCGTGAATACGAATACCTAGCAGAAGCTATAGGTGGTAGATACTTCAACATATCTCTGTCTTCTGATCACCATATAAATCCTTTTGATTTGCCAATACCCAGACCAGACGAAACTGCTGGTGATGTACTCCGTGCAAACACTATAAATCTAGTAGGACTTTTCCGTATAATGCTCGGAGGTCTAACTCCAGAAGAAGATTCTATAATAGACAGGGCTATTACTGAAACTTATGCCTTAAAAGATATTACCGCTCTATCAAACTTTACAAACATAGAACCTCCACTTCTTACAGATTTCGAAGTTGTCCTTGCTGGTATGGATGGTAGTAATTCCCTCATTCAACGCTTAGCTAAGTATACACATGGATCATGGGCTTCTTTTATAAATAGACCATCAAACGTCGATATCAATCGTAAGTTCGTGGTCTTCTCAGTGAGAGATATGGAGGACGAACTGAAGCCTGTCGCTATGTATATCGTCACTCATTTTATATGGAATGCCGTACGCAAGACCCTTAAAAAGCGTCTACTCGTAGTGGACGAAGCTTGGTGGATGATGAAATCAGAAGATACTGCTTCTTTCTTGTATTCTATAGCTAAGAGAGGACGAAAATACTACCTAGGGCTCGCCACAATCACTCAGGACGTAGGCGACTTCATGAAGAGTCCTTATGGAATACCTATTGTCACAAACTCTTCTATACAACTTCTACTCAAGCAGTCTCCAGCAACAATAGATGTCCTTCAAAAGACATTTAGCCTAACTGACGAAGAAAAATATTTACTCCTTGAAGCAAATGTAGGGGAGGGCATCTTCTTTGCAGGATTAAAACACGTAGCCATAAAAACAATAGCCTCTTATACAGAAGACCAAATAATTACATCTGATCCATCACAAATTCTAGCTATTAAAAAGGCAAAAGATGAACTTGAAGCCTCAAATGGTAAGTAGGGCCTTATAAATTGTTGATTCGGTTTAGTTGTTATATAATGTATAAAGTGAAGTCAAAAAAATTAAAAATTCTAATTATTGGACTTTTTGTTTTAGGTATGATAAATATACCTTCTTTTTTGAGCGCTGAAATGCAGATTGAAATCCAAGAAGGGGAAATCGAGGTAACCACAAGTCCAAACAATCCACAGCCATATCAAAATGTAACTATAAAAATATCAAGCTATGCAACAGACTTAAATAAGGCAACAATAACATGGCAAGAAAATTCAAAAACTCTACTTTCGGGAATAGGAAAGACTAGTTATGCTTTTACAGCTTATGGACCAAATACATCCACTACTTTTGATATAACTATTAAGCCGGCAAATTCTATGAGTACTGTAACCAAGAGGGTGACAATAGCTCCCTCTGAAATAGAAATCATGTGGGAAGCTTTGAACGGTTATACTCCTCCATTTTATAAAGGAAAGTCTCTGCCTGTTAGTGGTGGTATGGTCAAAGCAGTAGCAATACCCAATACAAATACAATAAAGTCTGGGAATGGTAGTATAACTTATACTTGGAAGAACAATGACAACACTGTACTCGAAGCTTCTGGTTACAATAAAAATTCATATGTTTTCAAAAATGATGTATTTGATAGTAAAAATGAAATCAAAGTAACAGCCTCCTCAGTAAGTGGCAACTACAATGCGGAAACATCAATTCAAATACCAACCTATAATCCTAAAATAATTTTTTATAGAAAATCTCCAGCTGAGGGTGTGTTCTACAACATAGCTCTCGATAAAGAGGCAAGAATGGCTGAAGAGGAAATGACACTAGTGGCTGCTCCGTACTTTCTACCTCTAAATGGCAATGAGGGTAACTTCACTTATGACTGGCAAATAAATGGAAAAATGATAGATACACCAAGGAAAAAGACAGAGTTAACCGTCAGGCCAAATTCCCGTGGTGGATATGCAAATATAAGTTTAGTTATTGAAAATATAAATGAATTATTCCAAAAAGTTACCAATAATCTAAAATTAACACTATAATATGAAAAAATACATCTCTTATATATTGGTTTCGTTTATAATTTTTGTAAATTTATTATTACCTTTTAGTATTGCATTTAAAGATAATAAAGAGATACCAATACAAAAAAGCATTGTATATGCTGAAACAACTGAATGTACTATATCGTCAGCTGTATGGGATCCTTCAGGGGAACAGAAAAAAGGGTTCTTCACTGATGGCAACACTGTTGCAAATATAATAGTTAAGTCAAAAAATTGTACAGAAAATCCAGGAGTAGTATTTCTAAGTGTTTATGAAGATGATGGGGTTGTTACCAATATGACCAATGATGTATGGAATGATTCTGGTCTATACAATAGAGCAATTCCTGTACCGGCTGATAATTTCGCTATTAGTCTTCTCTTAGGAGAAGAAGATTGTGCTCATACTATTACAGGTGAAACAGGAACTAATTGTGATTTATATTTTAAAATAGGACCTAAAAATAATCTTTACAAGTCCAATAATAAACTTTTTTATGACTGTGATACGGTATGTGATGAAAATGGAAAATTTCTATCAGTTACCGCATTGGGTTCAGACGATAAGCCTGTCGTCGTTGATGGCCAAATAGAAGGAATTGTAAATAATGATTACAACCTTCTAGCTCCAATAGGAAAATTTGTAAAAGCTCCAAATGATATTGGTGATTACTTTAATTTAATATTCAAATTAGCTATTGGGCTCTGTGGCGTACTTGCTGTGGTGATGATAGTGATAAGTGGCATCCAATACATGGGGGATGAATCCATCTTTGGTAAAACAGAGGCTAAGAGTAAGATCCTTGCTTCAATACTTGGACTATTTATAGCTCTTGGTTCTTATGCATTATTAAATACTATTGATCCAGATTTGTTGGGAGGGAAAGGGGTAGCGATTGATCAAGTTAATGTAAAAATAGAACCTTTGTATGATAGAGGAGCAAATGATCCCAAAACTGCAAGCGGTGAAAGTGTCCGATGCACACCTGTTCTGTCTGGTCCTTGTTCCGTCGCAAACCTAACTCCTATTTTTGGAGCAGAAAAGGCAGTGGCTATGTCAAAAATTTGTAATATGGAAAGTGGGGGTAGTAGTGTTGCTAGTGGAACCGATGTCTGTAAACCTGGTAATACTTCTTTTTCTTTCGGTTTATTCCAAGTTAATTTAGCGACAAATGGTATTCTTGCCGGAAAAGATTGTGTTGATTTATTTGATAAAAGAGTAAGAGGAGCAGATGCCATAGAACCAAAATACACTAGTGGTTATAGTTGTAAACTATTGCCAGGAAAAGAAAATCTTTATAATACGTGCAAAAATAGATTATTGGACACTACTACCAACTTAGCAATTGCAAAAAGTTTGTTTCATAACTCATATGGAATGAATAATTGGATTGGTGACAAGAAATATTGTGCTTCTGCTTTTAAATAAATTTTATGCCAAGAAAAACAAAAATAATATTTATAACTGTATTCATAATTACCCTTACAATATTGCTTGGTGTTTATTTTTATAACAAAAGTAAAAATCCAAACACAACTGACCCAAATGCAACTTTCTATCAAAAATTCAATCCATTTAGTCCTGGAAACAAAATACCCGTAAACCCTGATGCCAAGCCTGATGAGACAAATAAACCAGGGGAGGGGGTTACATCTAAGGAGTCTTCTAAATTTTATCAAATAACTGACTTTGCAGTAGCAGGTGCGACCTTCTTAGAAGATACGAGACTAGTAGATATTACAAACACAGATATAGAGGGGGTTGCTCTAGAAGAAAAAGATCCATATGAAAAAGCTCCATCCGTCAGATATGTCGAAAGAAAAAATGGACATGTTTATAAAATGTTTTTAGATACAAAAACAAAAGAAAAAATATCAAATTTAACTATTACAGCTATTTACGAATCATATTTCAACAGCAAGGCCGATACTGTATTGTATAGATATCTGTCTGATGATGAAACAATAAATAGCTTGGCAATGAAAATTGGATCCTCGACAAAAGATTTCTTGCCACAAAATATCACAGACATGGCTGTATCTCTTGATAAAACAAAATACTTTTATTTAGTAAAAAATGGAAATGGTTCAACTGGAGTATCTGGAAATTTTGAAGACAAGAAAGAAAGTATCGTTTTCAGTTCTCCTTTCACAGAGTGGCTACCACAATGGACCAATAATCAAAATATATTTTTAACCACCAAGCCTTATTATGCATCCAACGGAAGTATATTTATACTAAATACAGCAAACAAAACTATTACAAAACTATTTGGTGGCATAGCTGGACTTACGACCTTGGTTAATTCAAATGGCTCAGATATTCTATATAGTGTATCTACAGGTAATGGTCCTAGACTTAATGTTTTTAATATAAATAAACACAGCTCTGTGGATTTGAAAACATCAGGACTACCAGAGAAGTGTGCTTGGAGCAATGATGACGTAACTGTTTATTGTGCTATCCCAAACACGATAGTAGGGAATCAATATCCAAATTCTTGGTACCAAGGATTAGTTTCTTTTGATGATTATTTTGTAAAAATAAACACAACAACAGGAGAGAGGATCACCTTGGCTAATTCTAAAGACGAAATCCCAGTGGATAGTATTAACATGTTTTTAAGTAAGGCTGAAGATAAACTATTCTTTGTAAACAAAAAAGATTATACTCTTTGGAGTTTAGATTTGTAAGTTTATAAAGTTGAAAGTTATAAAGTTTATAAAGTAAAATACCTTGGCGACGCCAAGGCATTTTACTTTTTACTTTCTACTTTCTACATACTACTCCCTGTGTATTTTATAACTACTCTTCGGCTTGGTCCATAACCCTCTGATTCAGTTTTTATATCAGGAATTCCTTCTAAAAACATGTGCACAATACGACGCTCGTTGGCAGGCATAGGATCTATCTCAATATTACTTTTAAAGTATTTAGCACGCTCAGCCATCATATGAGCAATATTTTTCAAACTATCAAATCTTTTCTTTTGATAACCATTTACATCAACAAAAATATTGGAAATTTCTTCTTGTCCAGAATTTTTTTCAGCTATTTTACGAACAAGATGATTGAGTGATCTGAGTGTCTCTCCTTCGCGCCCAATCATAAACCTTGAGTCTGGTGTCTCAATCATACACCAAAGCATGCCATTCTCAAGAGAAATTTCCAATTTTGAAATAGTACAAGCTGTATGCTTAAAAATATCTTCTATTGTTGATTTAATTATTTCTTCATTCATATTAAATTACTTTATTCTCTAACGATCGACGAATATGCCATTCTTGAGCGATAGTGAATATATTACTTATAACGAAATATAAAGCAACTGCAGCTGAAATCTTCCAAGAAATAAATACTATAAATATAGGTAATATGTATTTGATGTTTGTTTGCATGCTCCCTGAAAGTTCGTCTTGAAATGTTTTGGCTTCTATTGGTGTGTTACTAGGGATAATTTCAACCTTAGATTTAACAGGGGAGGCCAAGTAGCCTTGAATAAACTGGGTAATACCAGCCAAAATAGCCAAAACAAGACTTTTTCCACCTAGTTCAATTAATCCTAAAAAGTTTGTGTTCATGGCAACTGGTTTAGAGACAAATGAGTAGATTGCTCCAGCATCCAGAGAAAGTCCTTTTAAAAATACATAATATAAAGCAAAGATGACAGGTAGTTGTATTAAAACAACAATACAGCCGGAAAATGGGTTAGTTCCATATTTCTTATATAATTCAAAGGTTTTTTTGGCTTGTTCTTCTTTGTTGGGATAATCCTTTTTAATTTGTTTGATTTCTGGCTCCATTCTCTTCATAAGAATTTGACTCTTGATGGATTTCTTGGTTAGGGGAGAAAGGGCTAGTTTAATAAGAATCGTTACAAGAATAATGGCAAAACCAACATCACCAAAAGTGACATTATCAACTATAAAAATAAGGATATTGTAAATTGGTTGGTAAAAAATAGAATTCCATATTGATGACATTGCTCTATTGTAGCACAAGAAGTTATAACTTTCTACTTTCTACTCATACAAGTGGATCAAAGTGCTTCTTCTGCCAAGGGTGACAACGAAGAATTCTTATAAAACCCTTATAAATCCCTATAAATGAGCCGTATTTTGAGATGGCTTCTTTGGTATATTCTGAGCAGGTTGGTAAAAAAACACACGAGTTATGTGATCGAAGTGGTGTTTTTTGATAAATATTTATCAAATATATAAAAAATTTTTTCATTTTATATGATTTTGGCTTTTTTAAGAATAAATTCAATATCTTTCTTTGCTTCAATAGGGGAAGCTACTAAAGCTTCTTTTTTATAAAAGAATATTCCTGCACAAGATTTTAAATCATAAGAACGCAGTATATTATAACCCTTTCTACGTAAAGAATTTCTCCTTACAGCTGTTTTAGCCACCTTTTTGGGTGCAACAAAGGCATAGGAGGGGATATCTTGTTTTATATACCGCAAAATAAAAAACGAGCCAGAAACGACGTTTCCTTTCTCCATAATGGTTTGGAAGGCGTTTTTGGTAACTCGCTTTTTTTTTGAGAGCATACTTGCTTTATTTTGATTATTATTTTGCAATTGAAACCTTTGCACGGCCCTTTTGGCGACGTGCTTTGGTGACCTTCTTTCCACCTGGAGTTTTTGCACGAACCAAGAATCCGTGAGTTTTGGCTCTTTTCCTTTTATTTGGTTGATATGTTTGAGACATATGCAAAATATATACTATAATTGACAAAATTGCAATATAGAGCCATAAACCCCCACACCTATATTTTTATGGTTTTCAACGCAGACGATTAGTCTGCAATAAAAATATAGGTGTGGGGGTAAACATATCCACATGTTATTAACAGCTTAATTAAGATTTCTAATTATTGTGTTTTTAAAAACACAGGTATAATGGATGACATGAATACAAACGAACTCTGGGAAAAGTGCCTTTCTGAAGTAGAACTAAATATATCAAAAGCTAATTTTACAACTTGGTTTAAAAACACGTCTATAATCAAAGAAGAAGCGGGGACACTATATGTTGGAGTTCCAAACGAATTCGTGAAAGACTGGTTGTATAATAAATTCCACAAATTAATACTTAAAACAATAATTGGGCACGAAGAGGGTGTTCGTAGTATTGAATATGTAATACACAAAAACGAAACTACCCCCAATAAAAACATTGAGGCTATTAAACAAATCAATATTAATAAAGAGCTTCCCCTTAATGATCTTTATTTAAACAAGGACGACAACTTGAATCCTAAATATAATTTCAATTCTTTTGTTGTGGGTCCTTTTAATGAGCTAGCTTATGCTGTTGCTCAAGCTATAATCACGAATCCTGGTCAAAACTATAACCCTTTCTTTGTATATGGTGGAACAGGGCTTGGTAAAACACATATGATACAGGCGATAGGGAATACTATTAAAACAAAATATCCTAATAAAAAAATATATTATGTTTCCTTAGAAAGATTTGCGATTGATTACATAAACTCAATTCAAAACAAAAATCCAAATTCTTTTAAGGAAAAATATAGAAAATATGATGTTATTATAATGGACGATATACAATTTATATCTGGTAAAGACAAAACACAAGAGGAATTGTTTCATTTATTTAATACATTATATGAAAACAACAAACAAATAATCTTTTCGTCTGACAAACATCCAAACTTTATACAAGGATTAGAAGAAAGGTTGCAATCTAGATTTGCATCAGGAATGACTGTTCAAATAGTAGAACCAGACTATGAATCAAGAATAGCTATAATAAAAGCCAAATTTGAGTCGACAAACTGTATTATAGAGGAAGAAATAACGGCCTATTTAGCTGAAATATTAGACGGCAACATTCGTGAACTTGAAGGAAGTTTAAATACTATAATTTGTCAATCTCAACTTAAAAACAAATCCTTGTCTTTGAATGAAATTAAAATTCTCATTAAAAATAACATAAAACCAAAGAAAACTGTTGCCATAAAAGACATAGTGACCATAATTGCTAATTATTATGGAATATCAGACGAAATTATCTATGAGAAGACTCGCAGGAAAGAGATTGTAAGGGCTAGACAAGTAGCGATGTATATACTCCGTGAAGATTTTAATATTTCTTATCCACTTATAGGTAGTAAACTGGGTGGCAGGGACCACACAACAGCCATACATTCACACTTAAAAATTAAAGATGATTTAAAAACAGACCCAGCACTATTACAAGAAATAGAGAAAATAAGAATTATGTTTAAATAATTAATAAGGGTGTGGAAAAGGTGTGTTTATAAAAAATTTAAAAGTGTAAAACTTTCAAGCAAAAAATATTATTTATATTTATTCAAAAACTATTGTTTTAAAAAATAAAAAAATTAAAAAATGAGACTTATAAAACAACACCAGAAAAGTAATACACATATTCACACCTATAATAATAATAATAAAATATATTAATAATTAATTATAAAAATACCATGAAGTTAGAATGCTCAATAGAAAAAATTAAAAATGCTCTCATGACGGTTGATAGGATAACAGGGAAAAATTTAACTCTTCCAGTTCTAGGTTCTGTTCTTTGGGTTGCTACTGGAAAGTCTTTAAAATTACGTGCTACAAATTTAAATATTGGAATTGAAATGGAAGTACCTGCCAAAATTGAAAAAGAAGGGATTGTAGCCATAAGAAGTGATATTTTATCATCCCTCTTTTCTGTTTTATCAGGAGATTCAATTGTTTCATTCGAATTAATTAATGATAATTTATCTGTCAAGACGAAATTAAATACAATAATTCTTAAAAGTATATCAAGTGAAGATTTTCCAACCATCCCCTTGATAGAAGGAGAAGAATTAAACATTTCTATAAGTAAATTTATAGAAGGAATTAAGTCTGTTTACTATAGTGCTTCAATGTCTGAAATAAAACCAGAAATTGGAAGTATTTATATTTATCCAGAAGAAGACATGCTTGTCTTTGTTGCGACGGACTCATTTAGGCTTGCAGAAAAAAAGGTAAAAATAAAACAAAAACTTTCATTTGGTGGAATATTAATTCCATTTAAGAATACAACTGAGATAATAAAGGTTTTTGAAAATATGGATGGTGATATTAAAATAACCCTACAAAAAAATCAAATTTCTTTTACAACACAAAATATATATTTAACATCAAGAATCATTGATGGTTTGTTTCCAGACTATAAACAGATAATTCCCAAAAGGGGAACAACGGATGTGACCCTTCTCAAACAAGACTTTAGTTCGTCTTTAAAGATATCAAATATTTTTTCAGATAAGTTTAATCAAATAACATTCAATATAAAACCCAAGGAAAAAGTTTTTGAAATAGAAGCTAAGAACACCGATGTTGGTGAAAACATAACTCTTCTAGGGGGTGCCCTTTCTGGAGAAGATGTCATTCTTAATTTTAATTATAAGTATATTATAGATTGTTTCACTTCTATATCTTCTGATTCATTAGTTTTGGAATTTAATGGTAACAATAGACCTATGATAATAAAACCAGTAGGAGACGCCTCTTTCTTGTATTTAGTAATGCCTATGAATAGGTAAGTGTTCCATAGGTCGGACCTAGGGACAAAAATTTAAAACAAAAGACCCTAGGTCCGACCTGTGGCCCTTAATATTATGGACTATAATCATATCAAAAACTATTTAGAGAAATTTAAAACACTTCTTTTTTCAAAAGAAGAAAATCTTAAAATTATTTCTATTATTCTTGAAAAGAACATTTCATTAAAAATTGAAACCAAATTTATTTCTATAAAGGCTCCATTTATTTATATAAAAGCCTCACCACTGGTTCATAACGAGATTATGATGCACAAAGAAAAGATATTGTTTGATATATCCCAAATAATTAAAGAAACAAAATTTAAAGATATATACTAGTAATCACTAATTAAAATATTCGCCACAGCTTCCCCTTTGTTCCCATTTATATCATATCCAACAACACTAACAACATTACTGTTTGTTGTGCCCACTACTTCCTTGGGAATAAAAGAAACATTAAAGGGGGCTGTTTTAAGAGATTTTAAATAAGTTTTGTTTATAAAAATGTCAATTTTTTTTATTTGATTTTGGCCTAACGAATTTATATTGAAAACGACAGTATCGTCATTCTTATATGGAAGATCAGAAATACCACTTATTATAAATTCTGGGTTAGTTTTATTTTCGCCATTTATCAATGGTTGATTCACAGAAGATATTATTTTGTAATTTATATAATTACTTGACCACCATTTTTGAACACCATATTCCCAGTTGTTGTATTGTAAATCACTGGTACTTTTACTGGGAGTAGTGTTTAGTGGGTCGTCTTTGTTTATCCAATACAAAATAGTATGTACGTTTGTTATAGACACTTCATTGTTGGTATCTATTGGGATACCTGTTACTAAATCATATGAAGTAGGGTTATCCATAAAAGTTTCTCCTCCTTGCCAAAAACCACGAATAATAGGAGGAAGAGAATTATCTATAGGCTCTGGTTTCTCAAAAAATTCGTTTGGTTTATCTTTTAGTGCTTCGCTCATAACTCCGTTCCAGATAGGTCCAGCAAGGGCTGCACCACCTTTTTTCATTGGGGTGTTGTCATTGTTACCAACCCACACACCAACAGCTACAGAGGGCGTATATCCGATTGTCCATGCATCTTTATTGTTGTTTGTTGTACCTGTTTTAACGGCAACTTCATGGCCTGGTATATTTAATATGGATTTAGCTCCGAATGTTGGAGTACGAGCAACATCATCTGACAGTATGTCTGACAATATGTTTGTAGTGTTTGGACTAACTACTTGATATGACTTATCCTCATATTTTTCAAGCAGTTCCCCTTTTGAATTTTCTACAGACAAAATGCCTTTGTGTGGATGACGAACTCCACTGGCTGCGAATACCCCATAGGCCGAAGTCATTTCCAGTAGAGTTGTTTCTCCTCCCCCGATAACAAGAGATAGTCCATATCGAGTTGGATCAGTTAAGGTTGTAATTCCTAAATCACTTGCCATTTTTAGTGCATCTTTAATACCAACTAAATATAAAACCTTAACAGCAACTACGTTTATAGACTGAGCAAGTGCTTGTTTAAATGTTAATGGTCCACGAAACTTATCATCATAATTACTTGGTGTATAACAGTCTGCTGTTTTGTGGCCCGCAAGAGGAGACCCCGTAGGATCACAAGAAGAATTGAATTCAGTTTTTACATCAAAGAGAGTTGTGTTGGCAGTATATCCTTTTTCAAAGGCAAGAGCATAGACAATTGGCTTAAAGGAAGATCCCGGCTGTCTTTCCGCTGTGGCTACATTGAAATTCCCATCAACTGTTTTATCAAAATAACTACGAGACCCTACCATTGCGAGGATTTGCCCAGTCTTGGGGTCTATTACCACAACTGCAGCGTTTGAACCATTCCAGTTTTTTTCATTTTCTTTTGATTTTTCAAAAGCTATCTCTTCGGCTCTTTTTTGTAAATTATAATCAAGGGTAGTTATAACTTTTAATCCTCCACCTTCAAGAGAATTTAGTCCATAATTTTTCTCTAAATAATCTTTAATAAAAAATACAAAATGTGGAGCCGCTATGTTCATGGGCCTCTCTGGCATAAAGACAACTATTTCTTCTTTTGCTTTATTGTATGTGTTTTCATCTATAAAATTTAAATCAAGCATTCTTTTCAGAACCAGATTTTTTCTTTCATCCAATTTATCTTTATTTTTTCTATAAGGAGAATAATATGTCGGACCATTGGGTATTGCAGCCATATATGCTGATTCAGCCAAAGTCAGGTCAAGTGGTTTTTTATTGAAAAAGGCCTTTGAAGCTTCTTCTATACCATAGATATTTCCACCATATGGTGCTTCATTTAAATATAAAGTAAGGATGTCTTCTTTGCTCATAACCTTTTCAAGTTTGATTGCAAGGATCCACTCTTTCATTTTACGAGTAATTGAAACCTCGGAAGTTAGTAGTGTGTTTTTTATTAATTGTTGGGTTATAGTAGAACCTCCCTGGACCTTTCTTCCTGTTAGTTTAGCCCAAATTGTTGCACGAAAAATCGAAGTGATCCTAATTCCTTTATGTTTATAAAATTCACCATCTTCTATAGCAACAGTTGCATTCTTGATATTTACACCAATCTCTTCATAGGGGATGACGGTTCTTTTAATATTTTCGTGTACATCATAAAGCAATATTTCCCCAGTACGATCATATATTTTAGTAGAACTTTGGACTTTTCTTTCTGTAAATAGTTTAAAGTCTGGCAATTCAAGCATACTAACCCAAATGATAGTGGCTCCGAATAATATAATTCCCAATCCAATTATAAAAAATGTAACGTTTTTAAATGACTTAAATGAATATTTCTTCATATTTTAGTATCATAACACAAAAAATGGTATAGCGGACAAAGACTTAAAGATGTGATAATATAAGGATATGAGTAAAATAATAATAGATGAAGAAAAAAGAGCAGAGCTCCTAAGCAGAGGAATATCTTTTATTTACCCCACAAAAGAATTTTTAGAAGAAAAAATAAAAAAAGGAGAAAAACTTACAATATATTTAGGCATAGATCCTACAGGACCTACGCTTCATTTGGGGCACGCTATCCCAATTAAAAAACTAAGTGAATTCCAAAAGGTAGGACATAAAATCATACTTCTCATGGGTGACTTTACTGCTATGATAGGGGACCCTACCGATAAAGGGGCAGCCCGCAAACAACTCACCCACAAAGAAGTAATGGCAAATTTAAAGAATTATAAAAAACAAGCAAGTAAACTGATTTCTTTTACAGGGGAAAATCCCGCAAAAATTACATTTAATTCTTCTTGGCTCGGAAAAATGAATTTTGAAAAAGTTATTTCTCTTGCATCAAACATGACAGTTCAGCAAATGCTTGAACGAGATATGTTTGAAAAAAGAATGAAAGATGGCAAGCCTATATATCTACACGAATTTATGTACCCTCTCATGCAAGGATATGATTCTGTTGCTATGGATGTAGATGGTGAAATAGGAGGTAATGATCAAACCTTTAACATGCTTTGTGGTCGTGATCTTATGAAAACCATGAAGAACAAAGAGAAGTTTGTTATAACAATGAAGCTTCTCGAAGATAATTCTGGTAAAAAAATGGGGAAGACAGAAGGCAACATGATAGCCCTTTCAGATTCCCCAGAAGAAATGTATGGAAAAGTAATGAGTTGGACCGACGGGATGATTGTTCCAGGATTTGAACTTTGTACCAATACACCAACCCTTGAAATAGAAAAAATGTCTAAGGACATACATGCAAATTTAGTTAATCCTAAAGATTTAAAAATACGCCTTGCCAGAGAAATAGTTGCTCTTTTTTACAAAGAGAAAAAAGCCAAAGAAGCGCAAGAGAAGTGGGAAAAGACTTTTTCTAAAAAAGAAACTCCTCTAGATGTATTAGAAATAAAAGTAAAAAAAGACGAATTGCTTGTAGACGTTCTGTTAAAAAATAAAATAGTAACATCTAAGGGTGACTTCCGTAGGCTTGTAGACGAAAAAGCAATTACCAACTTAGATACAAATGAGAAAGTTTTATCTCATGTTGAAATTGTGAAAGAAGGAGTCTATCGAATAGGGAAGAAGAGATTTTGTAAAATAATTATTAATTAGTGATTAGTAGCTAGTGACTAGGTTCTAGTAAAAACACCTTGGCATCGCCAAGGTATTTTTACTAATCACTAGAAACTAGATACTAGAACCTAATTTAATATTCAGAACCATCGAGTCCCGCGAATTCTTCAAGTTCTTCTTCATCATCACCTCCAAGAATGTCATCATCGCCTAAAAGATCATCATCTACTAGAAGCGGATCATCTAAATCTTCATCAGGTGCTAATATATCCACATCATCTTCGTTTATATCTACATCACCCACTATTTCTTCGTCATCTTTATAACTCATAATTTCTTTAATATTTTAAAAACATATTATAATATCCATTTGTATCAAAATATTATTTTCTTTGCAATAGCTTCCCGTCTGTGGATAACTCCCACACCTATATTTTTATAGTTGCTTACAACGCAGATTAAAAATCTGCAATAAAAATATGGGTGTGGGAGATAACTATTTGTACTTTAAATCGAATTTTTCGCAAGCTAAACAAGTAATACCAATAGCAATAGCATCTAATTCATCATCAGAAGTCACCTTAGTTCTTACCTCAATTAATTTAGGGACCATAGACATTACACCGTCTTTGGTAGACCTACCATATCCTGTGACGGCAATTTTAACCTGAGGTGGAGTATACTCAAAAATAAGCAAATTATTTCTTGATGCACTGTAAATAATCACACCTCTTGCCTCAGAGACACCCATGACGGTCTTTTGGTTGTTAGTAAAAAAAAGTTTTTCTATCGCTAAAGCTTCCGGTTTAAATTTTTTAATTATTTTTTCTATTTCATTGCCGATTAAAGTTAGTCTGGCATGGAACGGAATATCAGCCCTAGTTTTAAAACAAGACGAATACACCAGCTCGTGTTTTGGTTTTAAAGTCTTGTCCAATATAGCTATTCCTATTCTTTCAAACCCTGGATCAATTGCTAAAATTCGCATAAGTTTATTTTTCTATAAAATCGAACCCCAAATGCTCATAACCCTTCTTGGTTACTGTTCTACCTCTGGTTGTCCTTTCAAGTAAACCAAGTTGTATTAGATAAGGCTCGATAACTTCTTCTATGGTAGCTTCTTCTTCGCTTGTAGCGGCAGCAATGGTTTTCAATCCAACTGGTCCACCATTAAATTTATTAATAATTATTTCTAGAACCCTTCTGTCAGAAGAAGTTAATCCTATTTCATCTATTTCTAGTAAGGCCAAGGCACTTTTGACGGCGCCTTTCGAAAGGGGTAGTTTGTGGACTTGGGCATAATCACGACAACGTTTAAGGAAATAATTTGCAGTACGAGGAGTAAATCGAGCCCGTTTCGCAATCTCATCTAATGCCTCATCTTCTAATTCTACACCGAGAATTTTTGCTGAACGAGTTAAAATCTTTTTTATTTCATCATGAGTATAAAACTCAAGACGGAAAACACCTCCAGAGAATCGAGACCTAAGAGGAGAAGAGAGGAGAGCGATACGAGTAGTTGCAGCTATAAGAGTAAAGGGCGGAAGCTCAAGTTGGATTGTTCGAGCTGAAGGACCTTTACCAATAATAATATCCAAAACTCCAGATTCCATTGCTGGGTAAAGAATTTCTTCTACCATTTTATTTAAGCGATGAATCTCATCAATAAAAACAATATCTCCTGGAGCAAGATTTGTGAGGATTGATGCCAGGTCCCCGACCTTCTCAATGGCGGGACCTGAAGTAATTTTGATTTGTCGACGAGTCTCTTTGGCTATTAAATGTGCCAAAGTTGTCTTTCCGAGACCAGGAGGTCCATAAAAAAGTATATGTTCAGCTGGATGAGAACGCTCTTCGGCTGCAGTTAGAAGTATTTTAAGGTTAGCTTTAATATTTTCTTGACCAATATAGTCTGTCCATACATTTGGACGTAATGTTTGATCCAAAAACCCCTCGTCTTTCTGTACTAGGGGGTCGGAACCACTATTTTTTGTTGTGATATCTTTACTTGACATTATTTTCTTAGTATGCTATACTCTCCATCTCTAAGCAATCGGCCCCGTGCTCTATATATGTGCATAGGACGTCTTGGTTTATATTTATATTTACTGTGGCTATCCTGTAATCATATGTTACTTTGTTAGCGCATGCTTCCAAAGGATTGTTTAGAGATTTATGTTTTTTTAATTATAAGTAAAAGGCGAAATAGCTCTTCTCAGAGGGTCCGCATAATTTCTTGCTAGAAATTTGCTCATTGCTCGGGCCGTCGCCCTCCGCCGGCCCCTCTGATAAGACTATTTCACCTTTTACTTTCTTATATATAAATCTACTCTTCCGATAAATCTACTACACTCGTAACTTCCTCATAAGCAGTGATGCCCTTTAATATTTTTACTAAACCATCTTCTTGTATAGTGAGAGAGACCTGATCTCTGGCAGCTTCTTTTATTTCTCTCTCGCTTGGATTTTTAGTTATGATATTTTCAATCCTTTCGTCATTATAAATAGCTTCAAATATTCCTATCTGCCCTTTGTATCCAGTATTGTTACATTCTAGACAGCCAACTGGTTCGTAAATTTTAAATGGGGTACTTAAGTCTACTCCATAATCACTCAGATTTTTGTTATGAGATTTTGCCTTTTCTAGGAGAGTGTTGATTGTAGATAATTCTTCGTCTTTTATTTTTCTTTCTTTCTTACAATGTACACAAAGTCTTCGCACTAGTCGCTGAGCGATAGATAAGGAAAGAGCTGAAACGAGAATCTTGGGATTAACATCCAAGTCTATAAGACGGGGGATCACACCTGCAGCGTTGTTGGTGTGCAAGGTAGAAAAGACCAAGTGACCAGTCAAGGCAGATTCTACGGCAATTTTTGCTGTCTCGGCATCCCGGATTTCTCCAACCATTATGACATCTGGATCCTGACGAAGAGAAGAACGTAGCCCTTCTAAGAAGGTATATCCCTTCTCATCGTCTGTCTGAGTCTGAGTGATCCCAGGCAAATGATATTCAATAGGATCTTCAATTGTAATAATTTTAATCTCTGATGAATAAATTTTTTGTAGGAAAGAGTAAAGGGTGGTTGTTTTACCTGAGCCAGTAGGGCCGGTCAGAAGTATGAGCCCATTGGGCTTCTTAATTTCTCTCATAAAAATGTCATACAACTTTGGTTCGATTCCCATATCTTCTAGCTTTACTCTGATAGATTTTGGATTTAAAATACGCATGACGATAGACTCACCGTAAGCACCAGGGATCAGAGATACACGGAGACTTATTTCATCATCATCTAGAAAGATACTAAAGCGTCCATCTTGGGCGATAGAGTTTGAGGTAATTTTAAGTCCAGAAATAAGTTTGATTCGAGAATTTATAAATTTATGAGCAACTGGTGGAATCTCCATGACTTCATGAAGAATTCCATCGAGGCGGAATCTTAGTCGAACAGTATTTTCTTCTGGTTCAAAGTGTATATCAGAAGCATTGATAGCGACAGCCCCTGCGATGGCGATTTCTAGTATGTGTGAAGTGGTATGTACGTTATCCTTTTCAATTTCTAGGACAGCTTTTTTAATATCCTCTACATTTTTTATATTCACCATTATATTTTTCAAAGCTTCACCTGAAATTGCGATACTTCCAGATTTAGATTCTTTGGCATAAGATATTTCTTTATATCTCTCCCATGCTTTTTCAAGGCTAGCCATTGAGGCCATATAGAAGTGGGGGATATATTCGTGATCAGAAAAATATTTTTGTAAGTTTTCTAGCTTGTCTGGTTGAGGAGAGTGAACTGCGACATGAATATCCTTACCTAAAACTTTAAATGGAGCAACTCCTAGTGCTCTCGCTTCTTTCTCCTCGATAGTACGGAGGGCATCATTGTCTATGGGCATATCCAAGAGGTGAACAGCCGGTACTCCATAGCGAGCTTCAGCTAAAACTTGAACTAAATCTTCTTCTTCTTGCTTTTTTAAATCTGCAAGGTTTTTATTTTGCTTATCATCATCAAATATAATACTCATATAGAGATATTATAGCTTATAAGAGGTTAATATCTACACTTGACAATCACAATCATTAGTGCTTTTATTTAAGGGAAACATAAAAGATTTGTAAACTAAAAAATAGGAGAACAAAAAGATGAAAATTAAAAAAGTATTGCCTTATGTAGTATTTATTGGATTTGTATTTATTGGATTAGTTTCAACAAGTTGTGATACAAGCTCAAAAACTGTAACATCAACTCCTCCAGCTCAGGAAGCGGAAGAAGAGGATTCTTTGACTATCTTTGAGCCATTCCTAAGGTTGAAACTTTCAGTCGCAGACTCTATGGTTGTCTTTAATAGTAGCGAGATCAGGGTCAAAAAGAATTTTTTGGAAGACGAAAATTTCGTTAAGAATGGAATTCTTTACTATACCCTGACTGATTCAGCTAACAGAGTATTACAGACTATTCCGGCCCGGACACCAGCTTCAACCTATTTAATTGAGCGCGATGAAAAGGGAGTACTTAAAAAGATTGTTGCTTCTTTCGAGAATAATGAGGTCACTTACGTGATCAATTATTTCAGGAAAGGAGTTGTCGCAAAAGCTGATAAAAAACAAATTGTGGATAAACAAGGGAAGACTAAGATGGTAACAGCCCCCGTTAAATATCCAAATGTTTTCGTGCCTTGGGGTACGGCAACAGTTACCTACAAAGGGAAAACCACTAAGGGTTTATCTTTTGAGCTCATTATTAATGAGACGGAAGATTCGTATCTCCTGGTTGACAGGAGAGAATGGAAGGGATACGAAGAGTAAAATTTTTATTTTGAATAATTACAAAAGCTTGGCTTATTTATAAACCAGGCTTTTATTTGACAGAAAAGCTATAGCAGGGGGCATTCTAGTGTGGCTTGACAAATACTGCTTGACTTGATATAATATGTTCAAATGTTAGATTTATATCTAAAAGTTTTTTCCTGAATTTTTGGGGAAAAATAAAAAAAATAAATTCTTAAAACAAAAAAACATGAAAAAATGTATGGTTTTTCTGCTCCTCGCCTTATTATTAGGTTTGAAGAGCGTTGGTGCTGATAGTTATCAGCACTGGATTACTTTTTACGAAGAACGAGCAAATAAAAGTATGGTTGAGACAAAACATAGTTTGACTCGTTTGGAAATGTCTGATATCTATGGAGCATTGGTTGGGAATAAAATATTACCAAATGATGTATATCGTCTCTCAACTGGGGTGGTATATAAAATTCCTCAACCTAGCCTTTTCCTCGAATACATCGAAAGATGTGTGAAGGTAGCTAGACCTTCTGCTACAACAGCCCAGTTGGTTTTTGAAGCAATTTCAACCTCTGAAAGAACTCAATGGGGGAATGATATCTCCGTCAGAGTTCGAAATTATTATTATTCATCTCTAAACAAGAAAGTACAGTTTAATGATAATTATTCAGGTGCTGATGAAGGAGTATGGGTTTTGGTTATAGATGGGACGCCAACAATCAAATGTGATTGTGGCAATCCATTAGAACGCATTGGTGAAATGGTTAAAGCAACCCCACCAAAGCAAGATCCACCACCGCCTCCTCCACCTCCACCTACTGACGACAACAATCAGGCCCCTAAAAAGGTACTGAAAGTAAATAAATCAGTTCAGGACTTGGGAAAACCAAACCAAGATCCAAGGCCACAAAGAGGTGAAATTAAAATTAGAATCGGTGATGTGGTAATTTCCTTAGGGATTTTAACAGCCCTGATTTTATTAGCTAAACACCTTTTGGGTCACTCAGATGATCCGGACTTGCCTGATCAGGGGATTGATCCGCCTCCAAATCCTGGAAATACAAATACAGGAGGGCCAGGGATTGACCCACCGCCAAATGGTGGATAAAATATTTTTTCATGTATTGGTTATTTCTCTAAAAACCGGAGGACAAAACAGAATATCGTTTCTGTCCTCCACTTTTTTAAGTCTTTAATTCTTCGAAATTGAAGGTTTAAAATTGTAAAATTAACAAAATCAAGTTTATATGTGTATATTGACATATTTCTTAAATATGATATAATACCCAGTATAAAATTAATTAAATTATTAACATTATTATGAAAAAATATATGAAAAAAATAATAGTCGGAATCTTTGGTTTTGCGTTACTTTTTGTAGCTCAAAGCGCTTTCGCTGGAACATGGAACGGTGTATCTGGTGATTGTCCAGATATAAACATTGCAAACTACACAACCAATAACGGTTATGGTAGTCCTTGCTGGAATGGTACAAACATAAGTGCCAAAGCAGGGGATATTATCAATGTGAAGGTTTACTATCACAATACAAGTAATACAACAAATACAAATACTCGTATTAAAGTATTTGCACCAACTGGTTCTTCTATGAACCATTCTTTTAGTGCACAAATTCTTTCAAACCAAGGAAATCTGTATACTCAAAATGTCTCAGTTAATCTTTCATCATCACAGACCCTCAGTCTTCTTTCTGCTAAATGGTATCCAAATCAAACTCAAGTTGAAGCTTCTTTGCCAAATGGACAGAGTAGCTCTGCAGTTTTAAGTAGTAGTGGTTTAAATATTGGAGATATTGCTCCAGGTTGGAATACCCAGGGTTCTATAAATGTTGCATTTAAAGTAAGTGACACTATTATTCCCGAAACTTGTAAAGATCCTTCTGCGACAAATTATGGAGGTACACTTCCTTGTACTTACCCTGCACAACTTTGTAAGGATCCATCTGCATCAAACTACAACGGGGCTCTTCCTTGTACTTACCCTGCACAGCTTTGTAAGGATCCAAATGCCACAAACTACAATGGCTCATTACCATGTGTGTATCCTCAGCCAACTGTTTGTTTAATTAAAGGCTTTTCAGCAAGTCCTAGCACTATAACAGTAGGAGATTCTTCCGTGCTAAATTGGTCAACAAGTGGATGTAATTTAGTAAGCATTTCTCCAACAATAGGAACTGTAAATGAAGTAGATTATGAGACAGTAAAACCTTCTGAAACAACAATTTATACATTGGCAGCACGTTCACAAACTGGAATATATCAATATTTAACAAGGACTGTTGTTGTGAATCAATTACAGCTTTGTAAAGATACTTCAGCGACAAACTACGGAAAATCATTGCCATGTAATTACCCTGTGCAACTTTGTAAGGACCCATCCGCATCAAACTACAATAATCCAATTCCATGTACTTACCCTGCACAGCTTTGTAAGGATCCAAATGCAACTAATTATAATGGATCATTACCTTGTGCTTACCCAGTACTACTTTGCCAAGACCCATCTGCTATAAACTATAGAGGTCCATTACCATGTAATTATCCATCAAGAATTTGTTTAGACCCATCTGCATCAAATTATCGAGGACTACTTCCGTGTACATATCCCATAAGACTATGTCAGGATCCAAATGCTTCAAATTACCGTGGAGGACTACCATGTGAGTATCCCGTAAGAGTTTGTACAGATCCAGGTGCAAGTAACTATAGAGGAAGTCTTCCATGCGAATACCCAGTAAGAATTTGTCAGGACCCCGGTGCTTCAAATTACCGTGGCTCATTACCATGTTATTATCCACAACCAACAAGACTATATTGTCAGGATACGGGAGCAAGTAATTATCGCGGTTTACTCCCATGCGAATACCCAGTAAGACTATGTCAGGACCCAAGTGCTTCAAATTACCGTGGCTCATTACCATGTTATTATCCACCAACACAGCAATTATGTCAGGATCCAACAGCGACAAATTACAAAGGTGCATTGCCATGTAACTATGTTATCTATGTAAATAAAAACGTAGTTACAACTGTTGCCACAAATATTTCTAAGAATGAAGCACAAGTTAATGGATATATAACTAGCTCATCTTATTATAATGCCAATACATATTTTGAGTATGGAACAACAATAAATCTTGGATCAAGAACCACTTCAAAAAATACTATTGGTAATAGTAACATGAGTGATTATCTAAGAGGCCTTAGTCCCAATACCCTTTACTACTTTAGAGCAGTAGGAGAAGGTCCAGACGGAATATCTAAGGGAAGTATTGAAATTTTTAGAACACTAAAAGAGGTCACAGTTCAACCTATAATAATACAAGGGACAACTGTCATTGGTAGAGAATCTCCTGTTTTGTTAAATATAACAAATAGATATCAAGTTATTGGAGAAGGTGACCTTATCGACTATGTTGTAACTTACAAAAATATTGGAAAGACAAGGTTAGTAAAACCTATGGTTCAAGTGATTCTTCCTACAAACGTTACACTTGTAAATTCTTCACGTGGGACATATGCAGTAGATACACATACACTTTCTGCACAGGTTGAAGATCTTAATGCAGGAGAAGAAGGCGTTATATATTTACAAGGACAAGTCGACAGTATCCCCTTGAATAATTCTCAAATTCCAACAACAGCAATTCTGATATATACAAATACAAATGGATCCCAAGAAAATGTTATGGCATATGTCATCAATGTGCCTAGATTGGGGGGATTAGTTTCAACAATAGATAACTCTGTTCTAGGAAGTGCAGCTTTCTTTGGTGGATTGTTCTCAATCGGTCTTGTAGGTTGGTTATTGATAATTCTTCTAATTTTGTTAATAATTCTAATCGCTCGTTCTTACAGGAAAACATCAAGTGAAAGCAAAACAGTAATTCACACGACAACACATTAAAAAACATTAAACATTAAACATTAAACATTGCCCCGCCTCTCTTCGAGAGGCGGGGCAATTGTGTTAGTATATACATATGAAAACCAGGATATTAACATTAGAAAAGTTAGGTCAAACAGCTAAAGAAATAATAAAAAAAGTAAGTGAAATTCACAACAATAAAGCCACAGTTATTGCTTTTCGTGGTGACTTGGGCGCTGGGAAAACAACTTTAACAAAAGAAATAGCAAAACAATTGGGAATCAGAGAAAGAATCATTTCTCCAACTTTCGTCATTATGAAAATATATAAAACCAAAGATAAAAAATTTAAAAAGTTAATTCATATAGATGCTTATAGGCTAAAAAATAGCGACGAACTTCTTAACTTGGGATGGGAAGAGATAGTTAAGAATAAAGACAATTTCATAATTGTTGAATGGCCAGAAATGGTTCCTCTGTGTTTTGATGATGATTGCCACAAGGTAAATTTAGAACACAAGGGAGAGACGACAAGAGTAATCAAAATAGAGTATAATTAAAAAATGGGGAAGATTACACACAGTAACAAAAAGCTAGTTTTGCTTGATACACATGCTATTATTCATCGTGCTTACCATGCGCTGCCAGAGTTCATGAACTCACGTGGCGAGCCAACTGGGGCTATATATGGACTCGCCACAATGCTGTTCAAAATTATAACAGAATTAAAGCCAGACTATATAGTGGCTTGTTATGACTTACCCAAGAAGACATTTAGGCATATTGCTTATGATGATTACAAAGCCGGTAGGGCCAAGACAGATGATGCTTTGGTTGTTCAGCTTGTCCGCTCCCGAGAATTCTTTAAAGCTCTTTCTATTCCGATGTATGAGTGTGAGGGCTTTGAGGCGGATGATCTACTGGGTACTATTGTTGAGCATAATAAATCAGAAAAAGACTTAGATATTGTTATTGCTTCAGGAGATATGGATACATTACAACTTGTTGATGATAGACGAGTGCAAGTTTATACTTTGAAAAAAGGGATCAACGATACCATTTTATATAATGAAGAAAAAGTCAAAGAGCGTTTCGGCTTTGACCCCATATATCTTCCCGACTACAAAGGACTTCGAGGTGATCCCTCGGATAATATTATTGGGATAAAAGGTATTGGAGAAAAGACAGCGACAACACTCATCTCTAAATACGGAACTGTAGAGAAGATGTACAAAGAATTGAAGAAAAACCCGAGTGATTTAAAAAAACTTGGAATTACAGAAAGAGTTTTTAATTTATTAAAAGAAGGAGAAGATGAAGCTATCTTTTCAAAGACACTTGCCACCATCAGGCGTGATGCACCGATTGATTTTAAAATTCCGAAGAAAACTTGGAAAGAGTTAGTTGTAGAAGGGACTGTAGCAGAATTTTTCAAAACGATGGAATTCAAGAGCTTACAAAGTAGATTTTTAAAAATTTTAGGGAAAGACAATGATGTTGCTACCGACGCCGAGCAAAGTCCTCGGATCTCATCTCCCAATTCCTTTGGGAAGCTCGGTCAGAATATTGCTCAAAAGGCTTTGCTCAACCCTGGTAGTGAAGCAGATAAGGCCCAACAAGAAAAAGCAAAAATTGCTTTTTGGTTGCTTGATTCTGAAAAGACAAATCCTGACATAGAGGAGGTGATTTCATACAAGAATAGTTCATCTCTTGATGAGGCAATCCAAAAAATGGAAGAAAATATAAAAAAAGAAGGATTAGAATATGTATATAAAGAAATAGAATTACCCCTAATCCCCATAATAGAAAGAATGGAAAAGATTGGTATCAAAATAGACAAGAGCTATTTAGGTAAATTATCTAAAGAGTATCATAATGATTTGACCAAGATAGAGAAAGAGATATGGGGCTATGCAGGAAGAGAATTTAATATAAATTCACCGAAGCAATTAGGAGAAGTTCTTTTTGATGAGATAAAAATAGGTGAAGTAGATGGAAAGTCTTTGGGGATTAAAATGAAGAAGACAAGTGGGGGCGCTCGTTCTACAAAAGAAAGCGAACTTGAAAAACTTCGCCCATTTCATCCTATTATTGAAAAAATATTGGAACATAGAGAATTACAAAAATTACTTTCTACTTATATAGATACAATTCCGAATGTTATTTCAGAAGATGGACGGCTTCATGCTAGCTTCTTGCAGTATGGAACCACAACAGGAAGATTTTCTTCAAATAATCCTAACTTACAAAATATTCCCATAAAGACAGAGAGAGGAAAAAAGATAAGAAATGCTTTTATTGCAGAAGATGGATATATTTTAGCTTCTTTTGATTATTCACAAATAGAACTTAGAATTGCGGCACTTCTCTCTCAGGATTCTTTTTTTATAAAAACATTTCAAGACAGGAGAGATATTCATAGTGCCGTGGCCATGAAAGTTTTCGGAGTTCCTGAAGATGAAGTAACCGCCGATATGAGAAGGAGGGCCAAGGTCATCAATTTCGGGATTCTTTATGGTATGGGAGTAACGGCTCTCAGTCAAAACTTAAATACTAATCGTAAAGAGGCACAAATATTCTATGATAATTATTTTAAACAATTTCCTACAATTGCTACATATCTAGAAAGTATTAAGATATTTGCAAGAGAACAGAAATACACCAAGACACTTTTTGGAAGAAAAAGATATTTCCCCGCTATAAATTCCCCGTTACCTTTTATGAGAGCGATGGCTGAGCGTATGGCAACCAATGCTCCTATCCAAGGGACTGCTACTGCAGATATCATTAAGCTTGGTATGAATAAGGTAGAGAAAGAATTAGAGAAAGAGAATATGCTCTCGTCTGTCCGAATGGTACTACAGGTACATGATGAGCTTGTTTATGAGATTAAAGAGAAAGATTTAAAGAAGGCCAAAATAATCATAGAAAATGGTATGATTAAGGCAATCCCCAGTGAATTTACAAAAAATATGAAAGAAGTCCCAATTGAAGTTTCTATAGGTTTTGGTAAAAATTGGGGGGAATTAAAATAAGTGGCATAAATTTATTGTGAGTGGTAGGATTAATATGTATATGAATAAAAACAAGAAAAAACCAATAGAAGAGAGTAGGTATCGCAGTAGTAGTGTTCATCAGCTACTTTTTCTATCGTATTCTGTCTTTTTGTTTTCTGTTATTTTGGGTGTGATTATGGATATTATTTTTCCCTTTAGAATTTTCTCAAATATCATATTCCAATACATTGGAATATTAATGATTATTCTGGGTTCAGTTATTGCCTACTGGGCACAATCAACTTCTGGTAATTATAAAGAAGAAAAAGCCAAATTAAAAAATAAAACTTACTTTGATAGGGGTCCGTACAAGTATTTGCGCAGTCCTACACATTTTGGTCTTTTTATAATGACCTTAGGGCTTGCACTTATGATAAATTCTTTATTCTCGATTATCTTTACAGTTTTAGCACAGATTATTACGAAAATCTTTTTTGTTAGAAAACAAGAAAAAATATTAGAAGACAAATATGGTGAAGTTTATGTTAATTATAAAAAGAAAGTTAAAAACTGGTTATGATTTATATATTGGTAGGAGATGATGTGAAAAATAAAAGTATATATATAAAAGAACTCACAGATGGGCGTGAGAGTTCTTTTATTTTTAATAACGATGCGGACAAGAACTTGATAATGAGTTATGTATCTGATACCAATCTCTTTGGTGCAAACCCCGTTATAGTATTGGAAAATATACTAAATGAAGGAATTATATCTTTTTCATCCGAAGAGTTAGATTTATTAAAAGATTCAGATACCCCATTTATTTTCAAAGAAGATAAGTTTCTGTCTACAGAACAAAAAAAATATAAAAAATATGGAGAGATAAAAATCTTTGAAAACAAGAAAATGCCTGTGTCATACAAATTTAATATTTTTGGAATTACTGACGCATTTGCAAAACACGACAAAGTTATGACGTGGGTTTTATATCGCAGGGGAATAGAGGGAGGAGTAGAACCTGAGGCAATAGCCGGAATTTTATTTTGGAAAATTAAGACTATGATCCTAAGTGGAAATTATTTGTTTGATAAAGATGAACTCAAGCGTCAGTCTAGTCGTATAGTATCTATATACCACAAGGCGCATAGAGGAGAATCTGATTTTTCAATAGGTCTCGAACAATTTATACTATCTTCTTTGTCTTCAAAATAAATTAGGGTATAATGAGTGAATGGTCCCGTTAGAGATGATTGTTATAAGATTACGGGATAATATAAAAATAGGTTTTGTTTATATTATTATATAAATTTAATTAAGGTACGTCCCATCTAACGAGGGACTATCTCTAACGGGATGGAATCAATATTAAAGTCAGAAATATTTTTCTTTATCAGTTCAATTTCTGTAGTTTTAATTACAGTTATTTTTATAATCGTTGGTTTTTATTTAATAAAAATAATGAAGAACTTCTCTCATATATCAGAGACTCTTAAGAACACTGTCGATGGAGCGGCATCTTCACTCGAAGAAGTAGGGAATGATCTTAAAGAAAGTACCATTTTTAAATTCTTTTTTGGGAGTAAAAGAAAAAAGAGTAAAAAGTAATTATACGATTAAGGTATATGGATCCCGTTAGAAGCCGCGGTCACGGTTTTAACGGAAAATATGTTTTATTATAAATTTAATTAAGCAGAGTTACAGTTGTTTTTTTAAAATAGCGACCGCGACCTGCTTCTAAACGGGATGGAAACAAAAAAAGTTAGTAAAAAGGGTTTAACAGGAGGGGAGATGGTAGGGATAGGTGCGACGGTGGCAGCACTAGGGGCAGCTGCTTATGTACTTTTTGGACCAGATGGTAAGAAGAACAAGAAAGCTATAAAGGGCTGGGCTATAAAGATGAAAGGGGAAATCATTGAGAAACTAGAAGAGGCAAAAGAAATCTCTGAGCCAGTCTATCATAAGATAATAGACCAAGTACAAGCAAAGTATGCCAAAGTAAAAAGTATTGATGCACAAGATTTAGAAAACGCTGTAAAAGAAGTGAAAAAGCACTGGAAGACAATGGTAAAAGATATTCAACCAAAGAAAAAAGCA
>LBPS01000003.1 GCA_000990325.1 Candidatus Nomurabacteria bacterium GW2011_GWE2_34_25 | reverse complement strand
AGAACCGGTATCATTTGTTACCATTGAATTGTAACCTGTAGCCGTATTGTATTGACCAGTTAAATTAGCAGTAAGAGCAGAGAAACCAGTAGCTGTGTTAGCTAAACCAGTAGTATTTAAGGTAAGTGATAGAGAACCATTAGCTGTATTATAGTAACCTGTTGTATTAGAGTATAGAGATCTATAACCAATAGCAGTGTTATTGTCAGCTGTATTATCTTTCCCAGTAGCATTATTAATCATATTTTCCGGCTTGATAACCTATTTGAGTTTTCCAGTCAGCATTAGTAAATGTTATCAAATCATTAACTTGCAATAAATTGTTTGGAGATGGTGTCCCGATGCCGACATTCCCATTATTCAATATCGTCATAGCTTCAGTTGCTCCTGCATTACCTACAAGGAAATGCATGTCAGCACCGGTGGCTCCGACGCCAGAAGTGGTTTGGAGAGTGAGGTCTTGGGTGGTGGAAGTTCCTCCAAGAATGTTGGGAGTCGTAAGAGAGTATGTTCCTAGAGTTACGTTGGCTGTGGCTCCTGTGTAAGGGACGTATCCTGAAGTTAAATTAGATACATATGCAATAGTTTCTCTTGTAGCGACTGGAGTGAAGTGTAAGTTCGTACCATCATATTCAAATGCTCCTGCTTCTGGTGTGGTGAGATCTGTACCGCTGGTTAGTTTCAATGGAGCGGTTCCTGCGGTTGCTGTACCTGCCGATAAATTTAATCCTGCGGCATAAGTTCGTAACACACTTGTATTTCCTAACCTTATCGTATTACTCCCTGCACCTATGGCATTGTAACCGATCACAATTTCATTTTGATTATTATCAGCTCCAGCTTTGGTGTCTTGACCTAGATATAAGGAATAGTCAGAGGTAGTATTGACGGTTGAACCATCGGCTATATATCTACCAGATTGATAACCTAAAGAAATATTGCTAGAACCCGTAGTTAGTCCATATAAAGAATAAGGACCAATTGAAGTATTATAACCTCCAGAAACTATTGAGTACATTGCAAGATTACCTAATGCAATATTACGAGTAGTATTTGTTGTAGAACTTACTCCATTTAAAGTTTGCGAACCAATCGCAATATTTTCCTGTCCCTTATTATATATCATCGCAGCATGTCCAATAGCTACATTATTACTAGCACCTTCTCCGTTGTTTAATGAATAGTACCCAATTAATGTATTTCTTGAGCCTGTTGTAATTCCAGTCCCTGTGTTCACGCCTATAGCAATATTGTAAGTGCCAGTTGTCATAGATTGACCAGCATTTGCCCCAAATAATGTATGACCACCTCCACTGGTGACAGCATTGCCAGCCCCTAACCCAAAATATGTTTCTCTATCACCAAGAACCATTGAACGTGACCCATTGACAGTAAAATAATTAGTAGTTTTGTTAGATCTATAAAAAGCTAGACCTTGTATACCACTGAGTGTACTATCCGCAACAGTATCAATATAAGTTGTATCTATATTGTTAGTTATAGTTGTTAATAGATATTCAGCAGAATGATAAAAATTGGCTTTTGTTCTATATATTTTTCGTCCAACAACACGAGGATCCGTTGATGTTGGGATAGTTAAAGTTACTGTGTTGTTACCAGCCGTTGTTGTAATAGTTCCAGTATATTTAGAACTAGTTTCTCCGAAAGCTGTATAAAATGTTACAAAATAAATATGATCTCCTGAATCAACACCTCCACCACTACTAACAACAGCAGTTAATGTTGTTGGATTAAGTACTGGAGTTATTTCATATCCCATATCGGAACGAATGCCATCGACGGCTGCGGTACCTTTAACGTCTAGTTTATAAGTAGGAGCTGTGGTGCCGATACCGACATTGCCGTTTGTTGGAGAGGCACTTCCCATAAATGTAAAAGCGCCGCCACTACTATTTGTCATTTGAAAATTCATATTAGCAGTAGTTGCATTATAAAATTCAATAGATGCATTATGTGACGCATCACTATATGAACCAATTTTACTAGCAACTGGAGTATCGATTCTATATTGAGGCGTCGTTGTCCCGATGCCGACATTGCCGTTATTGAGTATCGTCATGGCTTCAGTCGCTCCATTGTTCCCTACCAAGAAATGCATATCGGCTCCAGTAGCTCCTACACCGGAGGTGGTTTGAAGGGTGAGGTCGGCGGTGGTACTTGTACCTCCTAGAATGTTTGGAGTAGTAAGAGAGTATGTACCTAAGTTTACATTTGCATTTGCTCCTGTGTAAGGCACATAACCAGAAGTTAAGTTAGATACATATGCAATAGTTTCTCTTGTAGCTACAGGAGTGAAGTGTAAGTTTGTACCATCGTATTCAAATGCTCCTGCTTCTGGTGTGGTGAGATCTGTACCTGAAGTGAATTTTAAGGGAGCAGTGTTTGCTGTTGCTGTTCCTGCTTTTAGATGGAGTAAAGCAGTAGGCGATGTCGTCCCAATCCCGACTTTACCCGCACTATTTAAAGATAATACTGGTCCATTAGATGCACTAGATGAATAGGTAGTAAAATCTAGTCTAGTTGGAAGATAAACTCCAGCATTTCCTTCTTGAACTGCTAATATATATGCTCCATAATCCCAATTATTTCCTGTATCAACTCCTTTAAATGCAATTTGTCCAAGATAATTTCCATTTACTGTTGTTGTTTTTGTATCTAAAGTATTGTTATTAGATTTTCTTAATTCCCATTCTGGAACATCTGCATTTGAAATAGAATAGTTTTCTACTGCAAATGTTGTATCTGCTTGACTCTTTGAAACTGTTAATAATTCACTGGGCCCTGTTGTCCCAATACCCACATTCCCATTATTCAGTATCGTCATTGCTTCTGTACCTCCAGCGTTACCTACCAAGAAATGCATGTCGGCACCAGTTGCTCCGACACCGGAAGTTGTTTGAAGAGTTAGATCTTGAGTCGTGGAAGTTCCTCCGAGGATGTTTGGAGTAGTAAGAGAGTATGTGCCTAGAGTTACGTTACCTGTAGCCCCTGTGTAAGGGACATAGTTTGCAATTGTTGCAAATGCTCCTGTTCCCAGTGTTCCTCCTGTACCAATATTAAGAGTTGATCCATCTGTTCCAGATAATCCTAAAGTATTATTTACTGTTAGAGTTTTTGAAGTTGTTCCTCCAGCGACAGAGAACCCGGTTGTTAAGGATGTAAGAGTTAGTCCATTGTAAGTCTTACCGGTTAAAGTAGTAGGAATATCTGCATTGGCCAAGGCTCCCCATACAGGTACAGCTCCGTTTGTACCTGTACCTGTCATTCCAAGGAAGTTCTTAGTTGTTGTTGTATTTGGAGCAAGGAGAGTAGTTACGTCTGTATCTGATTGATATGGAATTGAACCTAAAAGAGTAGTGGAGTTACCACCAAAGATATTTATAGTTTTATCTGAGACAAGAGAAGCAGGAACAGTACCTAGCTTTTTACGAGGAGTCATCTCTCCGTCCCAAGTTGGAGTTACATCTGTACCTCCAATATTTACTCCTAAGTAAATCGATGTCTGATTAAAATCTACTCCAGATAAAGTACTGACTTCTCCTAGCATTACAGAGAAAAGTCCATTTGTGACTTGGACTTTATTCGCACCAGTACGTGTCTCAGTCCAAAGAGTTGTTCCTCCGGAACTGGCAGTATAGAGTTTGAATTCCATATTGTAAGTTCCGTTTGCAACTGCAACTCCTGCTCCTGTCGTAAGTTTACCTTGGTAATTTATTTCTTTATTGAATGCCGCTTCAAGATTAAATATTTGAGAAAATACAATAAAAATAATTACCATAGAAACAGTAAGGATACTTAGTATCTTCTTATTTCTGATATTTATTTTTCTAAAAATTTTCTGCATTTTAATTTTATTTTTTGTATTTTCATCCCCGTCCCCAATTCTTAATTCTTAATTCTTAATTAGTAATTATTAATTGGTAATTACTTTTACCCCCTCCCCATCTGAAGTTACCGCTGACTGTATTTCACTTACAGGAACACTCCTGCTCTTATTTAAATTAGACAATATAAAAAAGCCACCAATAAAAACAATAATGGTAGCAATGATTATATTCCTCGTACGGGTAGGTGAAAAAAAGTCTTTAATAGCAAATTCTTCATGACGAACTTTCTTTTTAAAAAGATAATTTTTAACTTCTTCTTCAGTAGTAAACCAAGCTCTACCCTTTTTCATGCCCTTTATCTCTCCTTTGCGTATCAAAAAGCCAAGGTAATCTTGTGTATACCCTGAAATTTTAGATGCTTGATTTAAGGAAATAATTTTTTTTAGTGAATCCATACTAATTTTTATCTTGCCTTTATTTATAAAGAAATCTCGGATTAACGATAAAACTATTTTCTTTATCTCGTTTATCCGATATGCTTTAAAGAATACTTATATTATATAATAATATAAGTATTCTGCAAAATAAAAACAAAAGTTATCCACAGATATTAAAACTGCGTGTAAAATAGCTAAGATTTACTTATTTTAATCTATTTTTCCAAGATTCTATATCTTTATGATTTCCAGAAAGGAGAACTTTCGGTACTTTGTGTTTTTTCCCTTTATGAATGAGTATCTCAGGACGAGTATAAATTTCACTACTAGAGACACGTTCTTCTTCTCGAGAGTCGAAATTACCAAGTACTCCATCTACCTGACGAGAGATACAATCTATCAAAATCATCGCAGGAATCTCCCCTCCTGTAAGTACATAATCCCCTATTGAATATTTTTTTGTTCGAAGAATTTTATCAACGCGAGCATCAATACCTTCATACCGTCCACAAATTAAAATAACGTCTGTGTATTTTTTAGAAATACTTTTGGCAACACTCGTTGTGAACTTCTCAGCTGAAGGAATAAAATTTATAATCAAAATACTGCTTTTTGCTTTTGGCTTTTGGCTTTTAGAATTATTTTTGGTAATTAGTAATTGGTAATTAGTAATTTTCTTAAGAACAGATTCCACCGCTTTGATGACAGGCTCTGCCATCATGACCATCCCTGGACCACCTGCATAAGGACGCTCATCTACTTGGAGAGATACATTACCATCTGGCCAAACTTTTCTGTATTTGCCTGTTACAAATTTACGAGGATTTACAAAAGAAACAGAAATCTTCTTTTCCTTTATAGCTCGTCCTAAAATAGACTCTCCTAAATAAGAGTCAAACATTTCGGGGAATAAAGTTATTATGTGGAATTTCATAAAATTACTATACCACGAATTCAATAAAATACAGAAAACGACCACAGATGCGAGGCGAAGTCGAGGATGTAAGGGAGATGTAGTAATTCTACATTGACCGAGCACCCGGAGACTGCAACAAAGCACCCAGTAGGTCAATCTGCTGATTGAGACGTGTCATTTTTTAATTTTTATTTATATTCCCTTAAGATCATCTAGAGCAGCATCCACTGACTTTGAAGCTTCGCTTGCTGACATAGTAGGTGCTGGTGCTTGTGCTGGTGCTGGTGCATCTACATGCTCAGAATGTTCACTTACAACTCTACCTCCTTCTGGTTCATTAATCTTTAAGTTAACACGAGCATTATTCTTCATACCGATAACACGTAATAGTGTACGGATAGCCTTGGCGGTGTTACCTTGGCGACCGATTATCTTGCCCATGTCTGCACTGTTTACTGTCATTGTAATAAGAGCCTTAACGATATATTCTAGAAATGCTTTATCATCTGCCATCATATAATGTATTTAGTAATTATTCATAATTTCTGCAGTGTACCGACTACTCCTGCTATATACAATATACCACACAAGCCTTTTTCTTTGCAAACGTAATAATAAAGCAAAAAACACAATATTGAAATTTTATGAGTCGCGTAGGGCCCCTCTGGGGTAAAGCGCGAATAAAATTTTAATATTGTGTTTTTTGATTTTATACCTTACAAAATCTTATGCTTTTTTAAGTTCTTTTTTAGCTTTGGTTGGAGACTTCTTTGAAAGTACGTTTCTCTTCTTGCCTTCTATTAATTTCTGGCTAACTAGGAAATTGTGAACTGTATCTGAAGTCTGAGCTCCGACACTCATCCAATGCTTAATGCGGTCTGCTTTAAATAAAACTTCTCCTTTTTTTAAATTGTATGAACCCAAGATTTCCTTGAATTTACCACTCTTAGCTGAGTTCTTCGAATCAGTCAAAAGCACGCGAAAAGCTGGATCATTCTTGCGCCCTATTCTTTGTAATCTTATCTTTAACATATGTAAAAGTATCCTACCATAAAGACTATAATGAATCAACCCCCACACCTATATTTTTATTGCAGATTTTAATCTGCGTTGAAAACAATAAAAATATAGGTGTGGGGGCAAGTCGTTATTTTATGTTATACTGACATTGTGAAAAGCAATATAAAACAACATAAAGATAAGGTAAGGGAAATACGATCTGCCGAAGGAATCATCACAATATCTCATAAGGGATTCGGGGTTGTTCGAATCAAAGGACAAGACGATACAGTAGAGATAGAACACAACTTCTTACATACTGCCTGCCATGGCGATACAGTTAAAATACTCTTACATCCAAAAAGATCAGGATTACCAGAAACAGGTGAAGTATCAGAGATTCTTCGTCGTTCTAAAAAGGGATATTCCGGAGTACTTGAAAAAGAAAATGATACGTACTTCCTGATACCTAGTGACCTTAGAATGTATGCTGATATCGTAATTCCCCAAAATAAATTGGCTGGAGCTAAAATTGGACAGAAAGTATTCGTCGTTATTACCGACTGGAAAGATGCTAAGAAGGCTCCAATAGGAAAAATTGAGAAAGTCTTGGGAATGCCCATGGAGCATAACGCAGAAATGGAAGCTATCGCCATGGAGAAAGGTTTCTCTTCCGACTTCCCTTCTATAGTGAAAAATGAAGCATCTGAAATATCGAAACGTGGAATAACGGATAAGGATTTGAAGAGTCGTAGAGACATGCGTTCTGTGACGACATTTACCATAGACCCTGTCGATGCAAAAGATTTCGATGACGCTATCTCTCTTGAAAGACTTTTAAATGGACATCTGGAAATTGGCATCCATATCGCTGATGTATCTCACTATGTAAAATTAAATACAACTCTCGATGATGAAGCACAAAGCAGAGGAACTTCTGTCTATCTTGTAGATCGAACTATCCCTATGCTTCCAGAAGAACTTTCAAATGGACTTTGTAGTCTTAATGAAGGAGTAGACCGACTCACCTTCTCGGCTATTTTTGAACTTGATATGAGTGGCAAGATATATAGTGAGTGGTTCGGGGAAACAATCATCCATTCTGACAAAAGATTTACATATGAAAATGCTCAGAAAATTCTAGACAATAAAAAGGGCGAGTTTTACGATGAGCTAAATACACTGAATCTAATCGCCAAAAAACTTAACAAAAAAAGATTTGATGAGGGAGCAATAATGTTAGAGCAAGAGGAGGTCAAATTCAAATTAGATTCCTCTGGTGTCCCTATTTCTGTTTACACAAAAGCACGTGGAGATACGAACAAGCTCGTAGAAGAATTCATGCTTCTAGCCAATCGTCGCGTTGCTGAATATATGTCGAGTAAGAAAAAAGGCACTGGTGGAGTTTTCCTCTATAGAATCCACGACTTACCAAACAAAGAAAAAATGAAAGATTTGGCTATGTTTTTAAAAAGACTTGGTTATCATATGAAACTTAAAGATGGCATAATCCCCTCGGAAGAAATAAATATACTTATAGGTAAGCTTGAACACAATCCCCTTCGTGATACCGTCCACACGGCAATCATCAGAACAATGGCCAAAGCTATCTACTCTACTAAAAATATCGGTCACTATGGACTCGGGTTCAAATTCTACACTCATTTCACTTCGCCAATCAGACGATACCCTGACGTCATAGTTCACAGATTACTTAAAGACTTTCTCTCTGAAAAAGTTATCCCAAAAGAGAAGTGGTATGAATACGAGCATATGAGTCAGGAAGCTTCTAATCAAGAGAAGGAGGCAGCCGAGGCTGAGCGTGCATCTATCAAATACAAACAGGTTGAATACATGTCTAAGCGTGTAGGCCAAACTTATGAAGGAATTATCACCGGAGTGACAGAATGGGGTCTATATGTAGAAGAAAGTGAAACTAAGTGTGAAGGCATGATTCGTATGCGCGACCTTAAGGATGACTATTATATTTTTGATAAAAAGTTTATGAGTATTAGGGGTCAAAAAAGTCACAAGAAATATACCCTCGGAGATAAGACTAGATTTAGAGTAGTAGGTGCTGATATGAACAAGAAAACTATTGACTATACCTTGATATAACTACAATAAATAAAATACACCCAGATGAAAAATAAAAAGTTATACATTATTATAATGTCTTTTGTGTCAATAATAATTATTACGTACAGTCTTTCTCTTTCAAAAACAGAAGCTCCCCTCCTCTCTGAAGAAATTGAAACAAAATGGAAAACAGAACTGACAGATAACGATAAATACGTAGTTATAGGTAGAAGTACTATCGCACCCAAAAACATACTCAACAAATCAAAAGTTGTGCTCTTGACGATAGATGACGGGCCAAGTATTCGAACAAGAGAAATGGTCCGTATATTAAATACACACAATGTCAAGGCAATATTTTTCATAAATGGTATTCATGATAAAGATAATCAAGGTATCATTCAGCAACTAGAAGAAGAAGGTTTTGCTATAGGTAATCATACATGGAGCCATATCAATCTTAAAAAAGAAAAAGACACTAACATTATAGAAAAAGAAATAAATGATAATACAAATCTTATAATTAAACTTACAAATAATTATCCTCGTTTCTTTCGTGCGCCTTTTGGAGAAAGTAATACTTATATAAGAAAATTGGCAAAAGATCAAGGGATGATATTTATGGATTGGTCAGGTTCAGCCCTCGACTGGGATAAATCTACAAAAGAAAAGGATATCTTTATAAGTAACGTCATGAGTAATGTACATTCAGGGTCAATCATTTTAATTCATGAACACCCCTGGTCAGTTGCAAACTTAGATGCACTTCTAACTACTCTAGAAATAGCTGGATATACTTATGTCGATCCAAGGAATATAATAGAATAATATATGCTCAAAAGAACAATATATGTAATAGGTGTTATTTTCATAGTAATTCTTTCACTTTGGAGTATTTTCTTTGTGAGTAATCAAATGGCAAGGACTAAATCTGAATCTCAAAAAGCCCAAGTGCTGGAAACAACCAAAGAAGAAATAGTAGAACCTATAATTCCTAAAGAAGTTACCTTGCTATTTGTCGGAGATATAATGCTAACTCGCGGAGTAGGAACTTCTGTAAAGAATAATTTTGGTGGTGATTTTAATAAACTTTTTGAAAATATTCCTGAAATAAAAAAAGCAGATATATTATTTGGCAACTTAGAAGGTCCCGTTTCTGATATAGGGAATAATGTCGGGAGTAAATACTCCTTTCGTATGGATCCATCTATATTGCCTACGATAAAAAATGCCGGTTTTGATATCGTGTCTTTTGCCAATAACCACGTTGGGGATTGGAATGTAAATGCCTTCAAAGATACATTATTGAGATTTGAAGTTTCAGAGATTCCCCAAATTGGCGCAGGAATAAACAAAGTAGATGCCGAGACTCCCGTCATCATAGAGAAAAATGGCATAAAATTTGGCTTCCTTGGATTTTCAGATGTAGGACCAGCTTGGATGGAAGCAAAAGAAGGTAAGGCTGGAATTTTACTTGCAAGTGACCCTCGCTTGCCGGAAATTATACAAAATGCAAAGTTAGAGTCTGATGTACTTATTATTTCAATACACTGGGGAGATGAGTACAAAACGACCCACAATGCTCATCAGGAAAGCCTCGCAAAAATAATTATAGATAACGGAGCAGATATGATAATAGGACACCATCCACACGTCATACAAGACATAGGTGAATATAAAGGTAAGACAATAGTGTACTCACTTGGTAATTTTATTTTTGATCAATATTTCTCAAAGAATACAATGAGAGGAATGGCCTTCGAAGCTAAGTTTGAAGATGGAATTTTAAAAAATACAGAAAGTAAAATTATTACTCTCAATAAAAAATACCAACCTGAAGGAATATTTACCAAAGAAGAAATAAAAGAGCGTGATGAATTAGCTTCGTTTATTTGCCCCAAGCCTGATAAAGATTATGCCGATATGTGGCTTTTGCCTATAGGCCAAGATGTAAGCCTGCCAGACGTAACTTATATTCCAAAAGATTTAAGAGAACTTGATACTTATTCGAGTACCAAGAAAGGTATCTGCCTCATCAAAGAGGCTCGAGATAGTTTTGAATCAATGGTCAAACAGGCACAAGAGGATGGCTTAATAATCAAAGGAAGTTCAGGTTTTAGAAGTTATGCTACTCAGAAATTAATATTGGCCACAGAAATTAAAAATGGTAATCCCAATGCAGAAATAGCCGTCGCGAAAGCTGGCCATTCTGAACATCAGCTTGGTACAGCGATAGATGTCACTGGACAGTCAATACAATACATGAGTGCATCAAAAAGTTTTGAAAAAACAAATGAAGCTCTTTGGATGGAAAACAATGCCCAAGATTATGGATTTATAGAAAGCTATCCTCTAAGTAAAGAATCTATTACTGGCTATCAATATGAACCGTGGCATTATAGATATGTAGGTGCTGATAACGCTAAAGAAATAATTAATACTGGAGAAACTACTATCGAGTATCTTGAGTCTCTGCAATAAAATTATTTATCCATCCACACAAAAAAAGAACCCCTGCAAACTAGTTGCAACGGTTCTTTAGATAGGATTAAGGAGAAGAAAAATTTCTTTCTTTCCTTGTTAGTTTTTTGGTATTTCTACCAACATGCCTGCTTTACGTAAATCAGTGATATTGGCTTCGTGATATTTAATCACTAACTCCTTCACTAATTCGGGATAGATTGTTCCTTCTGGAACAGTACCCCCTGAATACACAACCGGATGCTGATTTTTTTTGGCAAGCTCAACAAATACAAACAATGAAGCCATTTTTTCTACACGCTCTGGGTTTACTTCAAAGCCATTTGAGCAAGCTGAAGCAATCATACCAACTTCAATCCATGCATTTTTTTCTAAATCCCAGTTCCAACCAAGATAAACAACAACATTGTTTAATCCGGTTTTAGCTGTACGATTATGACTAAAGTTCATAGAAATTGCATTTTCACCAGTTGTAACCATTGCTTGTGCAATGAAATCTGGCTTTTTTCCATAAACCCTTGCAATAGTTTCCTGAACGAGATCAGAAGAAGAGTTAGTAATGTCGTTTCCGACAGGATTGTTCTGCTTTAGCCATTCTGAATCAACAACCTCAGGAGCTTCAATAGGAAGTTTGTTTCTTGTTTCCTCTAGTTCTTGTCCCAGCAGCCAGTTTGAGTCTGACATATTTTCTAATTGCCCTGCAATATTTTCTTTTTCTTTAATAGCTTTCAGAAATTTAAAAATAAGAAAAGCAATAAAAACAATCAAGCAGATAACCAAGAACCACAACAGAGTGGTATAATTTTTCGTTTCCGGCTCCAGTGTGAAAACAACAGAGTCTTCAGAGGCCTTTTGCTTTTCTGGAATTTGCAGTGTCGAATCTAGAACAAAATGATACCCAGGATTATATCCTCCTGCGTTAATTTTTTTAGCGATCTTCAATTGATAGTCATCCTGTATAACGGTGACATTCAAACGGTCATTATCGCTTGGGTAGGGATACACCAGCTTTTGGCCTGGCTTAATTAGGTTTTCGTTTGCCAACTTGTTAATTTTGTTCGCTTTGCGAACCAAGTTAGCAGCGGCAGTTTCCTCTGCAGAATACTGCTTTTGTTCAGCAACAACTATTGTGTCCGTTTTTGGTTTAATGCGAACACGACCAAATGATGGCAAACTTGCGAAAAAAATCGCGGTCAAGAAGAAAACAAAAAACATGCGTTTCATAATTGTATGTATTAAAGTTTCAAATATTTTATGAAAAATAATAACAAACCACCTCATCGACACATTTAAGGTCAACTTTTAGTATTTATTAACTTATACTTTCATTTGGGTCTATTATATCACAAAAACATAGCTATGTCAATAACAAAATGTACATCAAAATAAACCCTTGATTACAAAGGTTTTACAGATAGTGGCCTTGCCACTATCTGGTTATTTGGCATAACTTGTGGCGTCTTCGAGTCGTATGGATAGGAGCTTGGATGCACCTTCGGCACTCATTGTCACTCCGTAGAGGACTTGGGCTCGAGACATTGTCTCTCTGTTGTGAGTTACCACTATAAGCTGTGAATACTTCGATAGATTCTCAAGCATATTTCCATACTTACGAGAGTTAGCTTCATCGAGAGCCGCATCAGTTTCATCGAGAACTAGAAATGGTGGAGGGTTCACTTGTGAGACTGCAAATAGAAGTGCAATAGAAGTCAGTGACCTCTCGCCACCAGAGAGCATATGTAAGTCTTTCACCTTCTTCTGAGGTAAGGTCACGTTGATCTCTATCCCCCGCTCAAATCCTAAGTCACTGTTTTCTTCTTCGCCCTCACTCTCTTCATCTCCTTCATCATCAGCCGAAACTTTCTCATCACTCTTCTTGGGCTTCTTGTGTTCCATTGTGATAGATAAAAATGCAGAACCGCCACCGAACATAAGTGCGAAGAATTCTTGGAACTGCTTGTTTATCTTTTCTACGCCTGTTTTAAATTCTTTGTCCAATGTTTCTTTTAATTCTTGGATGAGTAAACGGAGTGAATCAATACTTTTATTTAAATCTTCTAATTCTCTTCCAAGGAACACATCTCTTTCCATAGTATCATCATACTCTTTCATAATTTCTCCTGCATTACCGCTACCAGAATCTTCAAGCTTAATCTTGATGCGTTCAATTTTACGACGGAGATCTTCTTGGGTACTTCTCACTATTTCTCCTTCAACTTTCATCCGAGCATAATCCACAACCTCTCTTCCTATGAGGACTCCCCCTTCGGCAAGCTCCATCTCAAATGCATTCTTGATAGAAAGTAACCTCTCTTCTTCAAAACTTAATCCATGTATAGACGACACGACTTCATTCTTGTCACGAAGGACGTCATACAAGGCACGTTCATTGTCTCGAAAGACGGACTGTGATTCTTTTTCTTTTTCTTTTAGATTATTTATTTCATCTACAATATTTTTTTCTTCTTCTTTTATATTAGAAATAGAAAGGATAATTTCTTCTTTAGCTTTTTGCATTTCGAGATACTCAGCATTTTCGGTCAGTACTGACATATCTGATTTCTCTTCTGTCACACTATGTGTAAATTCTCCAAGCTTTGATTTGATGTTACGAAGGATATTTATAACTATAGATATATCTTCTTGCTGTATCGCCTCATCAATTTTCAACTCCAAATCTTCTACAAGAGACTTCCATTCGGATTCTTTAATAATATGCTCTTTGACTTCCGGTATCTTTGCAAAATGCCGTTCTATACCCTCTATAATACCCTCTATACGCCCTAAGGAACGAGCTACGTCGTCTCTCTTGCTTCTGACTTCCTGAAGTTTCAATTCCTTTTCTTTTATTATTTTTAATGTTTCACTTTCTGTAACATTATTATCTTTAAGTTTTTCTAAATCACTTATTTTATTATCTAAATATAATGCCTTCTCGTCTAATTGACGACGCATATTTGCTATCCTACTACCTTCATTGCTAATATATGTAAATTCCCTAGAAAAATACGTCTTGTACAAACCCCGAAGATCTTCGCGCATTGTGCGTGCACGCTCTACTTTCTCTACTTGTTTTTTCAAAAAGTTCAAGTGAGGTGCGATCTCACGACGAAGTGCCGTCACTTCTTTCATATTTATTATTGTCTTGTCTAATTTTCTTTCTGACTCCTTTATGCGATATTGATAAATCTTTAGACCCAAAGCATCTTCGATCATACTACGACGATCTTTGTTTGAGGCATTGAGTACTCGATCAGCTTCACCTTGAGAAATGATATGGTGTCCTGAACTACCGATATTAACAGATGCAAGCAAATCAATGACATCTTTGAGCCTTACCTCTGTGCCATTAATACTATACTTGTTCGCTCCATCTGCAAAAACTTCACGTCCAATAACAATCTCATCATAATCAAGAGATATGCCTATTCCACTATTTGTAAAAGAAAAAATCTTTTTACTATTATCAAAAGTTATATTCACACTGGCTCTATTTGATGAGGAGATCATCTTGGAACCCTTAAAGATGAGATCAGACCCTCCTTTCCCTCGAAGAGATTTCATGGATTGTTCCCCTAAAACAAAACGCATAGCTTCTACTATATTTGATTTACCAGAACCATTTGGACCTACAACACAAGTAATAGGATTGGTAAAAGAAAGAGAACTTTTTTTCCCGAATGATTTAAATCCAAATAATTCAATAGACTTTAGTGTCATTTTAATCGAGCCAATCTTTAACTTCTAATGCCTTCCTCGCTGCTGACTGTTCAGCTTCTTGTTTGGAGTGACCTTTACCTTCTGCTATTTTATCCTCGCCAAAGAAAATACCAACAGTGAAGTGTTTGTCGTGGTCAGGACCAACTTCATTTATAACTTTGTATGAAGGAGTAACATTTACATATTCTTGAGCTTTTTCTTGAACAAGACTTTTCGCATCACGCCATAGCTTCTGTGCCACGATGTCATCAATCTTACCAAATAAAGTATCGCTAATAAAATCACGAGCGACATCATATCCTTGATCTAGGTAAACAGCTCCTACATAAGCTTCATAAGTATTGGCTAGTATATAGCTACGGGCTTTCCCTATATCTTTTGCTTCACCTTTGGACAAAAGTAGATAGTCGTTCATCCCTAAAGATAAAGCTATCTCGCCTATGATAATCGCATTTACAAGGGCTGAACGATAAGCCGTCAGCTCGCCCTCATCCCTATCAGGATATTTATTATAAAGATAATCAGTGACGATAAGTTCAAGGACAGCATCACCTAAAAATTCCAAACGTTCATTGTGGCAGAGCCTCCCTCCGCTATTTTCATTGATATAAGAACGATGAATAAAAGCTTGCTCGAGAAGCTTTTTGTCTTTAAAGATTATTTTTGTCTTTTTTTCAAATAAAGAAAAATCAATCATAATTAGTATCTAACTATTAGTAGCTAGTTTTTTGTTAATATTTCAACGGCCTTTGTTAAAAGTGGCACCATATTGTCATATATTTTAAGATTTGCCACTTCTTCCATTGGAAACCATCTGGCATCATCTAGCCCACCACAATCTTTTTCAAGAACTAAATCAGTGTAATCTGTCTCTCCTAAAAAGAATACCACTTGTTTACGTATCTTTCCATTCTCTGGATGAGTAGCAATATATTCACTACGACCAAGGAGTTCTTTGACTTTTATATCTACTCCCATTTCTTCTTTTATTTCTCTGATTGCGCCTTGCTCTTCATTTTCACCATCTTCAATACTTCCTTTTGATAGTGTCCAGTATCCAAATACATCATGAACAAAAGCAAAATATATCTGCCCATCTTTTATGGCATACACAACAGCTCCAGCCTTTTTCTCTATCGGAAATTTAGTTGGATCTGTCTCAAAATGTTTATGTTTCTTCTTGTTTCCAACATCATCCTTGCCAGGTTCGCCAAGCTCTTTATAAACACCTCCCAGGACTCCATTTATAAACCGGCTAGAGTTCTCACCTCCAAAACTTTTTGCGAGTTCAATAGCTTCGTTTATGGCAACCTTAGGTGGCACCTGCTCTCTATCTCCAAAAAGAAGTTCGTATAGTCCTAAACGAAGAATGTTCCGATCTACAATAGAAATCTTGTCGATAGGCCAGTCAGGGGCAGCCTTCTCTAGAATCTCATCTATAATTACCTTTTTCTTTATGATACCGAGAAATATCTCACTCATGAAGTGGGAGTCATCAAGACCTGGACCAAACTCTTGTATATTACGCTCGAGCATCTCTTCTGGGGTTGTATCTTTCTCCATAGCAAAATCCCACTCAAAGAGTGTCTGAAGAACAATTGAACGTGAAAGGTGCCTGTTTGCCATAATTATGGGTAAGTTAAAAGTTATAAAGTTTTTAAAGATATAAAGCAATAATAAATATGCCTTAATAATACTCTACAAACTTTAGAACTTTCTACTTTATAAACTACTTCTTCTTTGCTTGTTTCTTTTCTACTTTTTTAACCACATCGACAACCTTACGGCCACGATAAAAGCCACAGTTCTTACAAACAATGTGAGTTTCCTTTGGCTGTTCGCAATTAGTACAGACAGCAAAAGTCTTTGCTTTTAAAGCATGATGTGATCGACGATTCCCTGTATGGGCTCGTGTGTGTCGCATTCGTATTACCATGTATAATAGTATACTGATTTTTGCTTAAAATGCAAATGAAAAGCCAGATCTTGAAGATCTGGCTGATTAAAAATTTATGTAAGTTATTTTATTAACGCGGCATAATGGCCGGGGAATAAAAAATACTTAACTAGTGTGCTTTTTATAAAAAATGGTGAACTTATTTCACCTAATGCTTCATAGAAGTTTTCAGGAATCTCAACAAGAGTCAAATACTTTGTGTAGTGAAAAAAGTATTTTGTATGGGCAATTCTTTCTTTCCCTTTTTCATATACATTAAATTTATGGAAAAGCTTGAGATCACTCCTAGATATCTTTATGCCCGTTTCTTCGGCAAATTCCCTGACAGCTGTTTGGGCCGGAGATTCTCTTTTTTTTAATGGAATAGTTATTTCAAGCTTAAAAAAGTCTGATTTGTATGGCAGAACTATTAGAAATTTTTCTCTCAATAATTGGTCATAAAACCAGGCAAATACAAAACTTGAAAATGTACAATCCAGAGATCTTCCTCCTGGCACATGAAGACTGTCATACCCCTCACTCAATACTTCCGCTAATCTCTCCTCGAGAAATTTGCGATTTCGGTAAAACATTCTAGACATTATGGTTGATTTTGGTTATTTTTTTAAGGTTTCAGCAATAATCGCCTAGTCCCATTTCGTCAGTATAATATAATATATTCAATGTTTTGTCAAATAAAAAATACCCTTACAAAAAAACCTTTTTATGATATTATAAAATAATGGAAAATAAAAATTTAGAACATGTCCGTCACTCTCTCGCCCATCTATTAGGTGCCTCTATTTTGGAACTTTACCCAGGTTCACAGATAACCTTAGGGCCTGCAGTAGATAATGGTTTCTACTATGATGTAGATATTAAGGGCAAAATTACTGACACTGACTTAGAAAAAGTTGAGGCTAAAATGAAAGAACTTTTAAAAACATGGACGTCTTTTGAAAAAGAAGTTTTAAGCAAAGAAGAAGCACTTAAAATGTTTGCCGGGAACGTATACAAAGAAGAACTTATAAATGGCATAGTAGAAAAAGGAGAAGAAATTACAATCTATAAGTCAGGAAATTTCTCTGACCTTTGTCGTGGTGGACATATCGACAATATGAAAAATATTAAGGAAGGTTCATGGAAGCTTGAGCGTATAGCTGGAGCTTACTGGCGTGGTGATGAGAAGAATAAAATGCTTACTCGTATATATGGTTTAGCATTTAACACAAAAGAAGAACTTGATGCATACATAACTCTACAGGAAGAAGCTAAAAAACGCGACCATAGAGAACTAGGTAAGAAATTAGAATTATTTACTTTTGATGAAGAGATTGGAAAGGGATTACCTATATGGTTACCAAAAGGAAATATAATTAAAGAAGAACTAGAAAACTGGGCAAAAGAAACAGAGCAAAAATGGGGATATCAGAGAGTCACAACACCGATAATTACAAAAGAAAGTTTATTCTATACTTCAGGACATTTGCCTTTGTATAAAGATAGTATGTATGCTCCTATATCAATAGAAGGAGATAATTATTATATAAAACCTATGAATTGCCCCTTTCATCATAAGGTTTTTTCTGCTTTACCAAAAAGTTATAAAGACTTACCTCTAAGACTAGCTGAATATGGGTGGTGTCATCGGTATGAAGATTCTGGAAGTCTTTTTGGATTAATGAGAGTTCGTGGAATGCAAATGAACGATGCACATATCTACACTACTCCTGAACAAGCAATACAAGAATTTATAGATGTAATTAAATTACACGAATACTACTACAAAGTATTAGGAATTGAAAAGTATGAAATGGAATTAGCTCTTCGTGACCCTAAAAAGATGGACAAATACCATGGAGAAGAAAAAGATTGGAAACTTGCTGAAGAAATGACAATAGAAGCAATGGAAATATCTGGCGTTCCTTTTAAAATTGCTCATGAAGGTGCTGCTTTTTATGGACCCAAAATGGATTTCCAAGTATACTCTTCAATCGGTAGATCTTTCAGTGCTTCAACAAATCAGCTTGATCTATATATGGGTAAAAAATTTAACCTTGAATATACAGACAAAGACGGAACAAAGAAGACTCCATACATAATTCACCGTGCACCCCTTGGAACTCACGAGCGTTTTATTGGGTTCTTGATAGAGCATTTCGCTGGAGCATTCCCTCTTTGGCTTTCCCCTGTCCAGGTGATTGTTTTGCCAATTTCAGAACATCAACATGAGTATGCTAATAGTGTATATAAAACACTCAAAGATTCCAACATAAGAGTAGAGCTAGATGATTCAAATGAATCTCTCGGTAAAAGAATTCGCGATGCAAAGATGAGTAAGACTCCTTATGTAATAGTCATTGGTGATAAAGAGCGTGATGCAAAAGTTATAACAGTAGAAGGCCGTACTGAAAAACTCGAAGGAATAACAATAGAATCTTTCCTAGAAAGATTGCAAAAAGAAATCAAAGAGAGAACGTTAAACTAAATGTCTATTAAAAAATCCAGAGACCTTGCTTCTGGATTTTTAATACATTATATTTTACAATTAACGAACGGCCGTTTCTTAATTGTAAAATATTATAATTTAAATAATTTTTTAAATTTTAAATCTTTATCAAATGAATTAATAGTTGCATAAATAATTTCATCATCAAAATTAAAATTAGTTTTGATGATCGTTATAATTTCTTCGCAAGGATAAGGATACACCCAAACACTCCCCTGAACCTGAAGAAAACCAATCTTTTTTAAATGAAATCTGATTATATTACGTAATTTAGTCTTATCTTCGGGAATATCAAACATAACCATTCTCCATTTACCGTCCCATTTTACAGGCCTTTTAATCTGTTTATAATCAGACAACATAAGACTTTTTATTATTCTGTGTCCTTTTGGGCTTATGGTGATTTTTAATTCACCATATTTATTAACAAATTGAATTAGGCCTTTTTTCTCCATTCTATTTACTGTCTCAGAATATTGATATTTTTGACGAGCTGTTTTAAAAATATCAGAAAAAGACTCAGAATATTTATTGGGTAATTCTCTATCTTTAACACTAAGAATTACTTTTAATATTTCTCTTTCAATTGAGCCTACTCTGTACCCCTTATATTTCATAAATATATTATAACTCTAATATTATCATTTTACAATTAAGAAACGGCCGTTCGTTAAATGTAAAATACACACAAGCCAAACCTGTTGTGTATTTTATCAAATTTCATAAAACAACCTCACACATTCATCTAAATCCTGGATCAGATTCATTTGAAGTGAGTTTTCTGGTGTTACCCATCTAAAATCTTTATGACCATTTTCTTCTAAAATAACTTCTGGCCTTTCTCTCAATTTTAAAGAAAAAATATGATAGATAAAATCATAATTATCATATCTAACATATAATTCTTTAAAATAATTTAGTTCTACAGGATTAATTTTATGCCTCGTCTCTTCTTTTGTTTCTCTGATTATTGCATCTTTAGGAGTCTCATCCACTTCTTTTTTGCCGGCTGGAACTCCCCAAGTATTACCTTGTGGTTTATGAGCAGATCTATGCAAAAGCAAAAATTCCCCAGCATTTTCGAGAAAACAACTTACCACCTCAAATCGAGGAGAAAAATTTTCTGGTTTTTTATGGTAAATCATGACTTATAAATTTTTATTTATAATACTCCTCTTCTTATTAAAGAAGTCTAGTTCTATATATCTAGATTTGCCATTTTGGCGTGAGAGGTGATGAAGGATTTGCGTGGAGGAACTTCGGAGCCCATGAGCATATCGAAGACTTTATTGGCATCTTCAGCATCTACAACAGAAACTTGCTTTAAGATACGAGTTTTAGGGTCCATGGTTGTCTCCCAGAGTTCATCGGAATTCATTTCTCCGAGACCTTTATATCTCTGGATGTGAATCTTATTAGACTGCTGTTTGGTTTTTACTGTTTGGTTTTTAGAAATTTCTTCAGATTCCTCTTCTTCAACTTCTTCACTTCCCTCTTCATTTGCAGATTCAGTTAATAAATCTTCTAGAGAAGGAGCATCTTTGCCGAGTATCTTATCGCGTTCTTCGTCAGTATAAGCATAGGAAATCTCTTTACCAATCTTTATTTTAAATAGTGGTGGCTGTGCAATATAAACATATCCTGCATCAAGTACTGGACGGAAATAACGATACATGAGAGTGAGGATAAGGGTACGAATATGGGCTCCGTCTACGTCGGCATCGGTTGCAAGAATTATCTTATGGTAACGCATTTTTTCTAAATCAAAAGTGTCCCCGATAGATGTACCCATAGCAATAACTAGATTCTTAATCTGTTCACTTCCTAGCATTCTATCCAAGCGAGCACGCTCAACATTGAGAATTTTACCTCGAAGAGGAAGAATGGCTTGAGTCTTTCTGTCGCGTCCCATTTTAGCTGTACCCCCAGCAGAATCTCCCTCCACAATAAAGAGTTCTCCACTTTCAGCATCTTTCACCTGACAGTCGGCAAGCTTACCTGGCAAAGTCATACCTTCCAATGCACCTTTTCTTAATATAGAATCTTTAGCGGCTTTGGCGGCCTTACGGGCACGCAAAGCAAGTAAGGACTTGCTGATCATGGATTTTGCCTCATCTGGATTCTCTTCAAGGAAGGCAGAAAATGATTCCCCAAATGCTGTCGCTACGGCACCTTGAGCCTCTGTCGAACCAAGCTTGGCTTTAGTCTGACCTTCAAATTGAATTTCACGAAGCTTCACAGACACAACAGCAGTTAGACCTTCTAATACGTCGTCCCCCGTAAAACCACCATCAGCTTCTTTGATTAGATTATTTTTCTTACCATAAGTATTGATAACACGAGTTAGAGCAGTCTTAAATCCAGTAATATGTGTACCTCCTTCAGGATTATGAATATTGTTTGCAAAAGGAATAATATCCGAACTAAAATTATCTACATATTGCAAAGCAACTTCTACTCCAACTCCATCAACTTCTTTGTCTACATAAAATACGCTTGAGTGAATTGGCTTCTCGGCTTTATTATAAAATTTTACAAGTGAGACAAGCCCTCCTTCAAAATAAAAAGTGGTGGAAGGGACTTCAATCTCTAACTCTCTAAACCAAAAAGCATTATCATAGTCGCTACTCTTACCCTTGCCTCCGGTGATAGGATCCCACTGCCGTGCATCAATAATATCTATACGTAAACCTTTCACCAAGTAAGCCTGCTGACGCAAGTGAGCTACGACGGTGTCCCAATCGAATGTAACTTGCTTGAAAATTTCTTCATCTGGCCTAAAAGAAATAATCGTTCCGTGTTCTTTGCTACTGCCAACCTTTTTCACTGCTGCCTTTTTCTTACCCTGAGAATATTCTTGAACATATTTACCTCCATCTTTATGAACTTCAGCTTTAGTATAAATAGAAAGTGCATTTACAACAGAAGCACCAACACCGTGTAAACCTCCTGAAACTTTGTACCCACTATCATCTCCTCCAAATTTGCCTCCAGCATGAAGAGTCGTCATAACAGTTTCGAGTGCGGAAACTTTCGTCTTTGCATGTATGTCGACAGGAATTCCACGTCCGTTGTCTACAACTCGGACAGAATTATCGGGAAGCATCGTAACTTCAATACGATCACAAAACCCTCCCATTGCTTCATCGCGGGAGTTATCAAATATTTCCCAAATCAAATGATGAAGACCGTCTATGCCTGTAGACCCTATGTACATACCAGGACGTCGTCTGACAGGCTCTAGCCCCTCTAGAACTGATATCTGATCTGCTCCATAACTTCCCTCTTTTTTAACCTTTTTTTCTTCTTTTTTGGCCATAAAATAATTTAAAATACCCTTACTAAATTGGGCTAAATACTCTATTATTATATCAAAAAATCACTCTAAAGGCTAGTGCTTAAAGAGTAATTTTATCCTTAAAATAGAGCTCATTATCGTACTTCCCAGCCAAATTCAGTAATTTTTGTATTAATTTTCTCCATTATTGGATTTATTTCTTCATCCATAAGGGTTTTCACATAAGATTGGAAAACTAAACGATAAGCAAAAGAAGTTCTGCCATCCTTGGTAAATGAATCAAAGAGATATGGCTCTTTTATAAGTAGATCGGTTCCTTTTTCTATAAAAATATTTTTTAACTTTTCCTTATCAACTCCCTCTGGCACCCACACCGCTATATCACGAGATATAAATGGATAAATAGACCAAGGTTTGAAAATATTCTTATCTTCTCTTTTAGAAATTAATTCTTCTACAGGAATAATATCGATGAGGAATAAATTATTTTGTTCACAAAATTCATCTAGCGTCACTTCTGTCGCACCCTTCTTATCACCATAAGCTACATGGATATCTTCTTTGTCACTCAAAAATACAGTTCCGATTTCAAAAACTTTTACTTCTTTTAAATCTAAAAGTGGAAGATTTAATACATTGAACTTAATACTCTCTTTCAATCCATCTGCAATATTATTACGTAAAAAATTCTTACCATTTGCTGAAGCGAGAACTTCTATCTCCCCCTTATCTCTGAAAACATAAGTCATGATTTCAGAATATCCATCTTTCAAAAGTTTGTTACGAGTTAAAAGTATTTTATGAAAAACATCATTTACCTTTTTTTCACTTTTAATTTCAGGAATTTTTTCTGGAAGTCTATCATAACCTAAAATTCTTATAACTTCTTCAGTTAAATCATGAGGTCCAACAAGATCAATTCTTAAAGATGGAATTTGTACTTCATACTCTCCATTTGATCCACTGTAAACAAAATTTAATTTATTCCAGACACTTTCAATTTCTTCGTTTGAAAATTCTCCACCCAATCTTTTATTTATATATCCAGATGTAATTTTAATACTTTTCTCTTCTGCTTTTTTAGGATATACATCTACAACATTTTCGACTTCACCTCCTGCTAAATCAAAAACAAAAGAAGTCATCTCATCCATAGCAAGAGAGCAAAGCTCTGGTGAGATTTCATTTTCGTATCTCTTGACGGCATCAGTTAAGATATTTATTTTCTTAGCTATTTTTCTGGTAGTAGTAGGATTAAAGTTTGCAACTTCGATAACAATATTCTTAGTGTTGAAATCAACTTCGGCTTTCGTACCACCTTTTATCCCTGCTATTGCAAGTGAATCACTCTCGTCGGCTATTACTAAAATCGATTCATCAAGATTTACTTCTTTCTTGTCCAATGTCGTTATTTTTTCACCTTCTTTACTATTTCTTATAATAATTTTAGAACTTGCTAACTTATCCAAATCAAAACAGTGGATAGGCTGACCTAAGTCGAACATCACAAAATTCGCAATATCTACAATGTTATTTATAGACCTTTGTCCTATTGCATTTAGCTTTTCCTTTAGCCAATCTGGGCTCTCCCCCACTTTTATGTTTCTAACTATTCTCCCCATATAGCGAAGACATTTATCGTCCTGTATATCTATCTCCAAAGGAGTAGGTTTTGACTCAATTTTATCTAAATTTTTATCTGCAATTTTTATATCAAAGATTGCCGAAATCTCTTTTGCAATTCCAAAGTGTGAAAGGCAGTCATGGGCTCTATCTGGCAAAATTGCTATATCTAAAACTGTATCACTTCCTACTAATTCCTTTTCTTCAACTTCAAAAGAATGAAAAGTAATCCCCTCTGCTATTATTTCAGGGTTTGGTAATTTCTCTTCAAAATAATCTTGTAGCCAATTGTAAGATATTTTCATAAATTAAATTTGATTAAATCTTAAATCTCCATGATAAGCAGGACGAATGTCTGGCATTAAATATTTAATAACCATTAAACGTTCAAGTCCTGGACCAAAAGCAAATCCTTGATACTTTGAAGAATCAATCCCACATTTATCAAGTACCTCAGGATGAACCATTCCAGCTCCACCCATTTCTATCCACTTACCTTTATACTTTAAATCAAATTCAATGGATGGCTCAGTGAAAGGAAAGAAACTTGGGCGAAAACGAAGATTTGTATCTTCTCCTAGCATTTTTTTGTAAAAATAAGAAAGAGTTCCTTTTAAATTTGCCATTGAAATATCTTCTCCTATAAACAAGCCTTCTATTTGATAGAATTGCATCTCATGAGTTGCATCTGTAGCTTCATTACGAAAAACTTTCCCGGGTGCAATGATAGCAAATGGTGGCTTCTTTCCAGACTTTGCAAATTCTTCCATAAAGCGAATTTGTACAGAAGAAGTGTGAGTTCTTAAAACTTTTTCGGTATCACCTTTTATATAAAATGTATCTTGCATATCACGAGCAGGATGATCTTTGGGAACATTAAGGGCGTCAAAATTGTGCCAGAGGTCTTCTAATTCTGGCCCTGTTGTCACCTCAAAACCAAGCTCGGTAAAGATCTTAACTGTATCGTTTATTATTACTGAAAGCGGATGCTCTCTTCCTTTTTTATCTTCTTCCATATATAGAATATAACATTTTAAGACATTTCTTCAAAATTTTAAATTTTAGTAGCCCCACTACTAAATAGTCTTTTAGCCAATTTACAATATTCACACTCCATGGAGCCAGAACCGAATGGTTTGAAATGACATTCGTTTCTTATCCATTCCCCATTTGAGAGAAGTGAATCATAATCCTTAATATCTTTTTTTAGTAAGTCTATCTTCTCTTCACCTATGAAAGTTTCGTATAAACTATTTTTATTAGTTATATCTTCTTCTAAGAATAAGAGTCTAGAATTTGAAACTTTCATATTCTTTTCATCCCCTTCTAGAAGATAGGTGTACATTGCAAGCTGACGCATAAGGTCGGAGAGTCTTCCTTCTTCATTTATCTTTTCTATTATATTTTTCGTCTTTGAACTTCCTGTTTTGAAATCAGTCACAACAATATTCCCACTATCTTCATACTCAGTTAAGTCAATCTTTCCATACATTAAAAGATTTGGGAAATTTTTATCTTTGAAAGATACAGACCTCTCTGACTTATGATTCTTACTTATATGTTTATAGTAGTTCTTTACCCAGCCAGAGACTGCTTCATCAGCCTTCTTAAACAATTTATTCAAATCGTTCTTATCTTCGACTCCTTCCTTCTTAAGATCTCTTAAAATTTTATCTTTTATGTCTGCTCCGCTAGGCAACTTTTCTTCTTTCAAAATATATTCAATAACTCCGTGAACAACAGTTCCTAGTGAAAGATAAACAGGCTTCGTCTCAGGTAAACGAAGAAAACTTCGGAAATACCATTTCCACGGACATTCAAAGAAATTATTGAGCATTGAAACTGAAACTTTCAAATCTCCATAATTCTTCTTCACTAATTCCTTAACTTCATCTATTATTTCTCCTTTATATTCCCTTTTATTAAAGCTTGTATAAATTTCTGCTCCAAGAGAAAGCATCCTTGCTTCGTTCTCACTTGCTGTCTTTTTCTCAAAATGAATATCCTTTAAATCACTTAAAATAGAAACTAATTCCATATCTCCACCATTATAATTCTCTTTAGAATAAGAAAGATTACAATAACTTTTCGCACGAGTTATCGCCACATAAAGCTCTCTTTTAGCTTCCTCAATACTCCTTTGGTTCATATGCTCTTTAATCTTTTCTGGCAAAGTAAATCCGCCTTTCTTCTCTGACATAAGAACTTCTTCATTCATATGAGCAATCCAGACAGCTTCATATTCTAAACCTTTGGACCTATGAAGAGTCATGACTTTAATACCGTCATCTCCCCCAAATTTTGTAAGTTCAATATTTGTATTATAAGAATCTAATCGATTCAGATACTCTAAGAAAGTTTTTAGATCGGCCTTCTTGTTTTTCTCTTCAAACATAATAGCTAAATGTATAAAACTTCGAACAACTTCCACTCTATTTAAAAGTTCCGTATTACTCTCCGAAGTATTTACTAGAAGTTCGTTACCCAAGATGTTTACAATGTTGCTCAACTTTTCTCCTTGTAATTTATTTATCCAATTCTCTAATTTACTCCCCCAAATATAAATGGGGTTACTTTCAGAGAAAAGATTCTCCTCTTTAGAATTTATTAAACTTTCTATACTTAATTTATCTGGTTTATTATTCCGCAAGTACATATGCGCCGATATCGGCTCTATACCACTTGTCTTATCTAGTAAAGTTTGCGCTAAAAGGAGTGAATCATAAGGGTCCATAATTACACCTAAGACTCGTATAAAGTAGTCAGATTCTGTTTGTGAAAAGAGTGAGAGATTCTTACCCTCAGATACAGACAAACCCATATTGGAAAGTATATCTATCGCAGTTCTGACGTGGTAATTCCTAGGCATAAGTAAGGCACACTCATTTGGGTCTATGCCTTGATTTATTTTGTCTTTGAAGTATATTCCTGCTCCGATAATCTCATCACGAGGGTAGAAATATTCACCTAGATTTATTTTATCACCTCCTTTTTTATTGCTATTTAATTTCTCTTTTGCAACAGAACTTTGAAGTAAATCGTCGGCAATGGAAAGAATGGGTGCAGTTGATCGATAATTCTCTGTAAGAACTATGAGCTTTGGCTTACCAAAAATGTGTGCAAATTCTTCAAAATAAGAAATATTAGCACCGGAGAATCCATATATGAGTTGCCTGTCATCCCCTACTACGAAAATATTGGGTCTTTCGGTCTCTTGCCAAACTGCTTTCAAGAAACTATTCTGTACTCCACTAGAATCCTGGTGTTCGTCTACCAATACATACAAGTAGTTCTCTCTAATTTCATCTCGGACATCAGAGAAATTTTCAACCAAAGAAACTGCATATTCTAGAACATCATCGTAGTCCATTAAAGAATTCTCCTTCTTTTTCTCTTCATAAATTCGATAGAATTCTACAACTTCTTTTGTTCTTTCTAATGATTCTATTTTCTTAAGAACTTCTTTTTTAAGCTCACCCTTACTCTCTCCGCGAGATGAGATACTATCAGGGCTCTTTTTTAAATCTTCTATGTCAGCATCAATATAAGAAAGGAAAACTTCAGCTGTAATTCTTTCTCTTTTTAATATTGAAACTAAATGTTTCAAATCACCAAAATACATCGCTCTATTTGAAAGAGGGCTTATGTGTTCCCATTCATTGTCATTTAAGATTTCATCTACCAAGAAAACAGCTTCGTCATCATCTAATAATTTTGGAATTTGTTTGAAGTCTAGCAACTCATAATATTTCTCAACTAATTTAATAGTAAAAGAATGAAATGTAGAAATAGAAACTTCTCTACCCCTAGAACCAATGTATTTCTCTAACCTTTCTCTCATGGCAGAAACTCCAGAATTTGTAAAAGTAAGACAAAGGATACTATCGGGGCTTGTATCTGTCCTCTTTAAAATGTTCCCAATGCGAAGGGCAAGTATCTGAGTTTTCCCTGTACCTGGACCAGCCACTACCATTACAGGACCATCGATAGTATCTACCGCGTCCCTCTGCTCTTTATTTAAACTTTTATAAGCTTCTTCAAAATCACTCATATATGTATTATATCATTTTATAAATTTATAACCTCTGGTTTAATATGGGCTCCAAACCACTCTTTTGCAAACTTATCAAATACTTCACTTTCTTTATTTATTATAATAGATAATTCACCCCCACGTGAGAAAAATGCTTCTCGATCCGGAAATTCTATAAAATACTCTTTAATATATGCTGGAATCAAATCTTCCTGATAAACCCATGTCTTTATTTGGGGAAAAACTTTTTTAAAGTCATCCCTCACTATTCCATAGTGAGTACAAAGAAGTGCCCCACTTTCTATGTCGCTTCCGATCATGTCTTTAAAATATTTTATATAAGAAAGGGTGTCTTCCCTATTTTCAATCAAGTAAGCTAGTTGTGGTAGTGGAATTTTAATATAATTCTTAACATTTGTCTTCAGAAAATTCTCATAAACTTCTGAGGCACAAGTACGAGGTGTAGCAAATATTACAACTGGTTTTCCTTTATCAATAGATTCGACTGTCGGACGAACTATTCCAAATAAAATCTTCCCAAAATACTTTTCATCTTTCCAATCTCGAAGCCTCTCGTATATAGTTGAACTTATAGTATTGCAAGCAATTATAACTCCTGCACATTCCTTCTCTCCATATAGATAATTAAGAGCTCTCGTTGCAATATTAAAAAGCTCATCTGGAGTCTTGCCCCCAAATGGCACATTGGCCTGATCGCCCAAAAATATATAATTATACTCTGGCAATTCATCTTTCAAATGCTTTAAAACCCATAAACCACCGAGTCCTGAGTCAAATACACCAATACTTCCTTTTGTCATATGGGTATTATAGCATCTTTTATTTAGTCAGATAAGCTAGCCAGTAGTCGCGCTTGTAGATACGATCACTGAAGGTAGAATAATTTGTCTTTTTTTCTAAATGTAAAATTTTAAAATATTTACTATACATTTTTATAAAATCATCCCGAGAGAAAACTCTTTCAGTGAGACCTATATCTTTAATTATATAGGTATCATATTCTTTCCCTGGACTTGCCTTTAATAAATTCTTCACATTTTTATTGCCATCTTTACATAAAGCACGTATAAAGATATATCCACCCGTTTTTAAAATACGATTCATCTCATTTAAATATATTTCTCTTCCATGCTCATTAAGTGAGTTTGATGATGTAACATCTAGGATAATATCCACAGAGTTGTCTTCTATGTCATACCTATCTCCCATATCACTTAATCTGTAATCAACTTCCACCCCTAAATCTTTGGCTCGATTTTTAGCTAAATTAATGGCTGTTTTTGATATTTCTATACCGATAACACTATTGCCCATTTCTGCCAAATAATTTGAGTTCCGTCCGGTTCCACAACCAAGGTCTAGCACTACTTTATCCAAAACTTGATACTTTTTCTCTTTCTTGAGAAATTTTAAAAATCGCAAAGTGTCGGCTTGAGGTTCATCACCCCCAGTTACAAATTTAGGGTTCTTGTATTCCCTATCCCATATATTTCCTTGATGTGTCATCTATATTAAGCAGAGTATTTCTCCAGAGTTTTTTCTATTTCACTAACAATCATATCTAAATTCTCTGAGGCTTTGATAATATACCCTTTGACTCCAATATCCATTCCAGCCACAATAGCCTTGCTTATATCCTCAATTTTTGAAAGTTGAGACGATATTAATATTGGAATTTCTTTTTCTAGTTTCTTTTCTCGAAGATCATCTAAAAATTCCATACCACCCATTCTTGGCATTAATAAATCAAGAATTATGAGATTCGGTCTATCTTTATCAATAATACCTAAACCTTCTACCCCGTCCTTGGCATGGACAGTCTCATATTTTTCTTTTGGAAGAAAATCTTGTAATGTTTTTACAAAAACCTCATCATCATCAATAATTAATATCTTTTTCATTTTTCTATTTTAACATTAATAATAAATTAAATAAAATTCTTAAGAAAGAGGAATTGTAAAGTAAAAAGTACTTCCAACCCCTATCTTAGAAACGACCCCTATAGAACCCCCGTGCTCTTCTATTATACCCTTTGCAATAACCAAACCTAACCCTGTCCCATTTTTCTTAGGAACCTTATTCTTTGTATCTAATTGTTTGAATTTACTGAAAATAGTCTTGATATTCTCTTCTTCTATACCAATACCATTATCTGTTACAATAACTGTAATAAAAGTTCCCTGTCCTAAATCTAACGGAATAGAATTTACAGATTGATAGCCAGCAATTTTTGCTTCTTCTGGCAGAGATGCCCCCTCTTTGTGTAAAAATGTTATGACTTCTACAAGACCCTCTTTATTTGTATACTTGAGAGCATTTGATATTAAATTATTTAATATATGCTCAACCCCCTCAGAATCAAACATAACTTTTTCTGGAATATCTTTACCGAAAAAAGACTTAAGTGTGATATTGGAGCTTTGAGCAGTTATAGAATAAAAGTTAACCCTATCGTTAATTATTTTTATAAAATCACCTTCTTTCTTGTGAATATCAAACTTACCGGCTTCAATCTTGGCGACATCTAGTATATCGTTTACAATCTCGAGCATTCCAGAAGAGTTTCGATAAATAAGATCAATATATTCATCATAACTTTCGGGTGTTTGAGTTATTTTTTTATTTTTCAAAACTTCACTGATTTTTTTCACTCCATCAAGAGGTGAACGCAATTCATGAACAAGCATCGAGGTAAAATCTTTTCTCAGTGTTTCTACTTCCACTTCAGAAGTAACATCATGAAAAATTACAACTCCACCAGTAATACTTTCTTGTCCCATGACAGAAGAACTCTTGACAGGTAAAACAAAAATTTGAAAAAACTTTTCTCCAAGCAATATTCTCTCTGAGGTATATTCTTTCTTTAATTTTACACTTTCTTCAAGCCTACCTCTTATATCAAACTTGCCACCTAGGTTATCTATAAAATCAAAAAGAGTAACTTCTTTCATTGGATCTAAGGAAAGTGCACGCCTTGCAGCTGGATTTATAACGAGTATTTTATAATCAAGATCAGTCATGACTATACCGTCGGACATAGAGAGAACCATCGCATTGAGCTTACTCTTCTCGTTGGTAACCACTTCTTGAAGCTTAGTAACAGCCGAAGAGGCTTGGTTCGTAATCTTATAAAGAATAGTCATTTCATTCTCTTTATATAGGCCATTCTGCGTATCCGCTACAGTTAAAACCCCCACGACTTTTCCTCCAATTACAAGCGGGATATTGAAAAAAGATTCGACTGGTGCGTTGACTTCCTCTATGAGTATTGCTCCTGATATAAGCTCTTCAACTTGGTTTTCTTTAAATTCTTTATCTAGCAGTGCCCCCAAGGACTTGAGCATTCTATCTCTAACTTCGTTGATAAATCCACGATGCACAGACTTCTCTAGGTGTATTTTGAACAATATTTTGTCTGACTCTAGAAGCATATAAGAAACAGCACTATAATTTATAAACTGATGCAAAGACCCTGTAATAACATCCATAATCTGATGAACATCTAGAGAGTATCCTACTCTGTCCCCTAGCTCTTTTAGAATAGCAAGCTCATACATCTTACTGTCCATCTCCTTACTTCTTTCTTCTACTTTAATTTCTTTAATCTTTATATCCCTTTTTAATTTAAGATTTTTCAAAAACAAAAAAACCGCTACAAAAAATACTAATGTAGTAATCAAAACTATTAAAGAAAATAGAGACAAAAAGTCCATAGCTAGATAAGATTATCTAATTCCCTCCTGTTAGAGCCCTGGCTTCCTTTTCAGCGTTCATAAGAACTTTTAATGTAATAACAAACATAATGAACCAGACTATAAACACTGGTATGACTATGTAAACTCCCTTGGTGGAACAGTACATAAATCCAGTACTTACAATACCAAGTGAATACATTTCTACCATCATAGTATAAACCAAAATACGAACAACTTTCCCTACAAGAGACCCTTTGACGAGTGCATATACAACTCTACCTTTAATAAAAAGATAGATACTTCCTATTATCAAAACTGGCCATCCGACAGCTAATATTATTGTCATAATTAAATTATTCATGTTAATTGTAAAATAAAACTTATATTAATTGACCTTATTAATTTCTGGATATTTTTCGAAAATTGAACCTAACGCATTTTTTACTATCATGCCTGATAATTCTACGTACGTATTTACTAATTGCTGAAGAACAGTATTACCATCACCTTTTATATCTGTGACAATACCCTTGTCGTCGACCGACAAACCCACCACACTACGTGCCTTAAGAACTGCTATGTCTGGACCCAATATTATTGATTGTCTGGCAATAATTTCCGTTATTATTGCAACATATCTTGTTTTCTCATCCATATTTTTTATTTATTAAAAAAATTAATTACTCGACTTTACTACTTATAATGATACCACAAACAAACTTAAAAAAATATTAAATAGCGTCATTTGGCCGGAAAGAAAACTTCAAAGAGTAAATAATGGCAAATATTAAAATTATCCAGCCGATAATATACATAAAAGAAGCTACTTGGTCAGTAAAACGTAATATATTGAGAGAAGATAAGATATAGTTCCAGTCGTGATATACACTATCTCCTCCTAAAAGTGGAAGCTCCATCTTGATTGCATCTCCTGCATAAACAGATATATTAAAGAAATTCTGACTAAGCCAAAACAGAAGCAAAGAGGCCGAGAAATAATCCTCTTTCCTATAAAAATACAAAGAAAATACCGAAGGTATTATAATTTGCATTAAAGTTCCTCCCAATATTTTTATAAACTCACCAAAGAATCCAAAGACGACATGTCCCGCTTCATGAAATATCAAATTCACATTATCTACAAAATGCCAATCTGACAAACTAGTAATATAATAAAACATGTATACGGCCACAATTGCGACCAATACAACTTTGGACCAACTTATTGTCTTATTCATAATTACATTATATCAAAACAATAGCCAAAACCCCTAGAAGAAAGTTTGCTAATTAAATAGTCTCCACCATTATCATGTTGGTAGGGCCACCTTTTTTGTCCCATTGAGAGCAAGTAGCTATGACTACTTGGTCGCCTTTGTTCGCAATATTATTCTTTATACAGAAAGTTCTGACAGACTTAAATACTTCCACATCTAAGGCTGTTTTGTACTCTTCTACCTTCAAAGGCAAACAACCGAAAGATAATGCTAGTTGGTTTGAAGTTAGCTCATCTGATGTTACAGCAATGATAAACGACTTTGGTTTATGACGAGATATCATGCGGGCGGTAAAGCCAGTCTTCGTGAGAGCGATTATCGCCTTAGCTCCTATGTTATGAGCCGTCTTTACAACAGAACCAGTAATAGAATCTGTCACATTTATCTCCCCTTTATCATTTATATAAGAAATCTCTCTTTCTGGATAATTCTCTTCTATATCTAGAGCAACTTTACTCATAACTTTGACTGCTTCAACTGGGTACATACCTAAGGTTGTCTCTTCTGAAAGCATGACCGCATCCGTACCATCGAGTATTGCGTTGGCAATATCGGAAACTTCGGCACGAGTGGGTACTGGACTCTTGATCATTGATTCAAGCATCTGGGTCGCAGTGATCACCATCTTACCAGCATCATTACATTTCTTGATAAGCATCTTCTGTATCATAGGAACTTTCTCCGCTGGTACTTCTATTGCCAAATCCCCTCTTGCCACCATAAGTCCGTCGCAGAGTTCTAGTATGGCATCGATATTCTTCACGGCTTGGGGAGTCTCTATCTTGGCTATTATTTTGGCTTTTGATTTTCTTTTATTTAAAATCTCACGTAATTCTATAACGTCCTCTTTTGTACGAACGAAAGAAAAAGCAAAGAAGTCTACTTTATTCTTGAATCCAAATTCAATATCCTTTTTATCTTTCTCTGTCAGAGAACTGACTGAAATATCAGAATCGGGAAGATTAACACCACGACGCCCTTTCGTCTCCCCTCCGACGAGAATTTTACATAAAACTTCCTCTCCTTTTATACTTACTACTTCAAACCTCTTTTTACCATCATCTACCATTATCATGTCTCCCTTTTTCACTTCACGTGCAAACAAAGGATAATTGATGGAAACCCTTTTTTCATCACCAATGATTTTCTTAGTTGTAATGGTTATCATCTCCCCTGTCTTGAGCATTACTTTTTCTGTACTAAATTCACCTAGGCGGATTTTAGGACCAGATAAGTCTTGCATGATAGCTCCTCTTATTCCAGTATTTTTCATGGCTATCTTGAAATTGTCTACCCTCTCTTGATGCTCTTTAAAGTCACCATGAGAGAAATTGAGGCGCATAACATTGAGTCCAGATTTAAGAAGCTTCGAGAGCATTTCAACTGAAGTTGTCGCCGGACCTATAGTTGCTACAATTTTTGTTTTTTTGATCATAAAAATAATATATTAACTATTAAACAAACAATGCAATAAGCCTTACAAAGTAAGGCTATAAATTGGATAAGCTCTATTATAGCACAAAACCTTTTATTCTCCTTGAATAACTCGAATTAGAAAAAAAATAATAGCTACAACTAGAAGTATGTGAATAAATCCACCCAGGACATGGAACCCTATAAAACCTAGTAACCATAAAATCAACAATATAATTGCAATTGTACCAAGCATATAAATAAATTATTTAAAATTAATAAAATTTTTTAAAGCTCGACACTTTAAATTCATTTGATTAGGTAATCACATTATTCATTTATATTAAATAACTTTTTCAGGAGTTACTTGTTCTACTGGCAAGGAATCGTCTTTGGTAGGAGTAGTGCCGTCATTATTAAATATCGTCACTTTTGTTTCGCTACTTCCAGAATAAACATCAGCACTTTCATCATCAAGAGCAAAGGTTTTGTTACTTACTTCAATCTTCCCAAGAGAACTTTCCTTGGGTGAAAAAGTTATAGTTCCCAATAGTCTCTTCCCAGTCCAGCAACCAGGGAAACCTGCTGTTTTGATAATTGAACCATTTTTATTATCAATTAAATCATAACCAGGCTGAACAATAGGAAGCCAACCATCAGCAAATTCCCATTTCCCTGCCTTGAGTTGTTCAGGAGAAAATCTTAATCCCACTTTTAAAGTACAAGTTTTTTTACCGTTTGAAGAATCAGTATAAACCTTAACGGAAAAATCCTCTTTCAGCTTAGCCTCAATACTCTCTGGATCAAGTGTAACTGTAGTGATAGCATTTTCCTCTAAAACAATCTTGTCCAATTCTTGTTTATTTGAAATCCTTTTACTATCAGATATCCCAAAAGCAAAGATAGCAAAGGCTATCAAAACCAATCCCCAGATTATTATTTTCTTAAGATTACTCATATAATTAACAATTCGTTACATTTTTATAAAAAAGACCTTACATATATATTATAACAAAGTTTCAGAAAACAAACAGTGCATAAATAAACTTCTTATTTGGATTTTTATTACAAGATTAAAGCACTGGCAATAAAACCATAAATCAAGACACTTGCTGTATCTTGGATAACTGTTGCAATAGGCCCTGCTCCAACCGCTGGATCAAGATGCTCTAATTCTAAAACTTCAGTAATAAGTAAAGCTATCAGAGGGGCTGAAGCAATAGCTCCAAATGTCGAAAGAGACACGGCAAGAGCTAACTCAAAAGAATTAAACCAAAAAATAATAACAGGAAAAATTATTAATCCAAAGATCAAGCCCAAGGTAATACCTAAAATACTTTCTTTAAAAAGATATTTGCGAAAGAGAGCCTTGCCCGATTTTAAATCTCTACTATAAATATTTTGTGTTTGAGTACCGACAGCATCTGCCATATAAACAACAAAGGGAATAAAAAAGGCAACGGAAATATTTACCGCCAAAACCTCTTCAAACCGAGATGTCACAAAAGACAAAGCAACACCAAGAACAAGACCTAATACAAGAGAAGGCACTCGTAGCTTCATTAGTGTCCATACTGACTCCTTGTCATCGTCTGCATATTCAATACCATCTTTATTCATATTTATAATTATAGCACAACTAAAAACATATATATAAAACAAAACCTATTAATCTGATTAATAGGTTTTGTTTTATAACTTAGCTTTTATTCTAAAACTTTTAGAGTCCCTAAGTGGCCCAACTGTCTATGCCCAGGCTTTGTACAGTAATACACGAACTCCCCTGCCTTATCGGCTGTGAATTCTACAATTAATTCTTTGTTGAGCTCTGTATCGGCATATACACTATACTCATCAATTTTAAAATCATGCATACCACTTGTCACAGTTATCTTTATCCTGACCCTATCTCCCCTATTTACAGTAATTTCCTTTAGAGAATACTGAGGCTTTGGACTACCACTAGACATGTCAACAAAGGATGTCATAGAAAATTCTTTTACCGTTTCACTATTTTTTTCTGTATTCTCAATATTTTCTATTTTATTTGTAATATTCTCATTTATTGATTGTTTATTATCCTTACCTACAAACCAAAAAGCAAAAACTACAATAACTATAACAACAACAGCCCATACAATAACTTTTTTATTCATATAATTTATTTAGATTAAACTAATAAAATACCAAGCCTCACGCCTATAAAGAATACTTTAGAGGCAAAAACACATGACCTATTGATATAGGTCCAAGTAACTTATTAAATTTGAGAATTAATCGCATGTTAATTCTATCGCTCTAGGAAAAATTAGTCAACAAACAAAAACACCTTATTTAAAGGTGTTTTTGTTTCAATTATTTTATTTAAAAAGCCAACCTAGTAAACTAAACCCCTTCTGATATATATCTAATTTAGTTTCAATTTCTAAATTAATTTTTTCAAGAAGAGTTACTTGATCAGTTAATACTTTCAAATCAGTGCCAACCTTAACTTCATTCTTAACCTGATTGAGAAGAGTAATTTGTTCACGATTTTGTTCTAGTATTTTCTCTGCTTTTTTTATTTCATTATATTTTGGGCCCAAAAGAAATTTAACGAAGCTACTCCGTGTCTGTACTTTTTCTAAACTAATTTCAAGATCTTCTTGATTTTGATTCTGAGCTTGTGCTATAACTCTAACTTGTTCACCGATCCTTTTATTCTTTTCTGCAATTTTTAAAATTTCTTGAACTGCATTAGCAACTTGACTCCTTCTTTCATCGGCTTCAATTTTATCCTCATCATCATTACTATCCTCATCACTGTCATCATCTTCTATATCATCCGATCCATCTTGATCATCTTCTTGATCCTTAACTTTTGTACCGTTTTTGTCTTTTTCTTGTGATTCTTTCTGTGTTTTAGTCTTTACTTCCACTCCTAAACCTACTTCATCTCCCTCATCATCTTCGATCTCCACCTTTCCATCACCCTTTACCTCTGTTTCTATATCTTCATCTTCGTCAGAAACCTGAGCAGATCCTGTGATGCTTACCCCTAAACTACTCTTACTTGAATCATCTTTTCCTTGAGCTAATACATATGAAGCTGAAGCAAAAGATACTATTAAAACAATAATTGCTAAAATTTTATATTTCATAATTTTAATTTTAAATATATATTAATAATTTTACACACTAACGCTAGTATTATAACAATAAAACAAGCATTAAACAACAAAGTACTTGATTTAACTCAAATATAGTAATAAAATAAAACTACGAAATATCTCCTTTTACAAGCATCTATAAAAGCTTGCATTACTTGTCGTAGTAATGCAATACGTAAAATATTAACAATTATTAAATAATAAAATTAAAATGAAAACAACAAAAATTATTTTTTGGATATCAACAGCTATCATATTCTTAGCTGAAGGAGTAGTCCCGGCACTTACCTCACAGTCAGAGATGTCCATTCAAGGTATTACTAGCTTGGGCTATCCTGTATACTTTGTAACATTACTAACTGTGTTCAAAGTTCTCGGGGCTATTGTATTAATAGTTCCTCAAATCCCCAACAGAGTGAAAGAGTGGGCATACGCAGGATTCATGATTGACTTTATAAGTGCCTTTGTAAGCATATGGGTAGTAGCTGGATTCAATGCTGGTTTAGCATTGCCACTAATCGCCATGGTTATATTAATCATGTCTTATGTGAGTTACAGTAAGATACAAACTAGTAAATAGAAATTACAAAATGAGCTCAATCTAGATTGAGCTCATTTTGTAATGACGGAGAGTATAAGTCGCCATTGGAACAGAATTATTGAAAAACAAGTACTAAATCGTATTAATAACATTCAGCAGCTTTTCTTTTCCTAAAATGTGAAGCTCTGTAATAGCTCGAGTCAGCGCCACATATAAAAGGTCTTTTTGCATTCTTCTTCTCTCTTCAATATGCTCGGGCAGGATATCAATATGGTGGGCTATCTTAAATGAAAACTCATCAATTCCAACAATAAAAACTATATCAAATTCAACACCTTGTGATTCCAGCATCGTCAAGACGTGAATATTCTTTATATCATTAAATTCATTTTTAAACTGAGACAAATGAGCATCGTTTTTTAAAATAATACCAATGGTCCCCTTTTCGTATCCATTAATATTATTCTTGATGTGTTCAATTTCGCCCTCTATTGTTTGAAATTCTTTTTCTACAACAACTGGACCTATTTTTGCTCCTTCAGGGATTATGGTTTTATAACCCAAACTCTCAATAAACAAAAGTATATTTTTTGTATTTCGATAGACCTTATTCAAGACGATATTCCTATCTGAGTTTATTGTTTCCCCTATATCTTCTAAACTTCTTATAGTGCCTAGTTTTACTTGTTGGGCAATATCTCCGACATAAACAGATGAGGTAGTATCTTTATTTAAACAACCTCGAAAAATTTGTAATTGTTCCGGTAGATAGTTCTGGAATTCGTCTATTATCATAAGTGAGTACTCAACCTTGTTCTTTTCTATTTTTTTAACTAGATTATCTTTTACAAAAGTCTGATATTCCCTTCTAGTTTCAAATTTTTTAAATTTTTCAAAATGTGACTTTAAAAGAATTGAGAGGTCAAATCGATCGAGCCTCTTTTCTTTCTTCTGTTTATCAAATAATTTAATATTTTCTTTTGAAAAATAATCTTCGTATGTTCCATACAGCACCTTGTCTATATTTGAATTCCATTTAACAATTGGCTTTTCTCTTAAGGCTCTTAATTTTTGATACTCATATATATCTCTTTCTTCTTCACTTTCGCCATACCTTTCGATATATGAATATCCGAACAAATTTAAAGTAAACATAGCCCATTCACAAAATGTTGTGATATTTACATCTTTGATACCAAGACCAGGAAGTAAGGTCGCGAAGTATTCTTTCGTTCCATTGTCTTGAACAAAAACAATTATAGAGCGAGCTTTATATAGCCCTGCTGTATCAGGAGCTTGAGTCAGATATGCAACTCTATGGAGAGCCAGTGTCGTCTTGCCTGAACCAGCTGGCCCTGAGATTACGAGTGGTCCTTGATGATGAGCCCTTATGACTTGGTCTTGGGCTTTTTCCATCTGAGCAATAATTTCTGGTAATGCAAATTCACTTTTTAATCTTGTAAAATGTTCTTGGTAAATAAGCTCTCGAGGCTTATCCTTTACTTCTAAGGCAAAGAATATGACCTTGCCATCAACGATCATGTATTGTTCTTTCCTTCTTATAATTATATTTTTCTTTGTTCCGTCTGGAAGTCTATAAGAGACCGGCCCTAGATTTTCAAAACGAATTGACGCCACAGGTGCCACCCATGAATATATTGATTCTTCTGAAAATTGATGCTTGGCGAAATAATATTCTTTGTCTACCCCATCTTCATCGGCGATATAACACTTAAAGAAATACGGGGAACTTTCTAAATTATTGAGTTCAATTATTCTATTCTCGGCGTTGGCCTTTAGTTGCATTTGGACTAGTTGGTCTTCTGGTCGCATTCTAGCAATCTCACGGGTACTTTTACTAGCTAATATTTCTACTTTTTTAAAACTTTCCTGTACTCTCCCTCGGATAAAATCAATGTGCAATTTAAGGCTATTTAACAATTTTTCTTTGTATTTTTCCATAATTTTATATTAAAAAAACCGCTTCGGGCGGTCTACATAATGGTCTCTTCTCCAATTTTATTTGAATAATAATTTAACCTTTTTAACATAAGAAATATCATACCAGAGAGTGTCTATTCTGACAAGTGGATAACTTTAGTATTTAAATGTGCTTATTTTTATACTTGCGGAGAGAGGGAGATTCGAACTCCCGGTACGATTTCTCATACACAACCTTTCCAGGGTTGCCGTTTAAACCACTCACGCATCTCTCCATATCCTGACCGAAGTCAGGATACACATGGGAATTAATAATAAAAACCCATGTTCTAAAAAGAACATCCAAGGACATAATACTAAATATTTTAACTTTTACCAAGCAACTTCACTACTTAAAATCACCTAAATTAATATTTAGATGATTTTAAAATAAGCTATTACCTATAAGTTTTTAAGCTGTTGGTCCCTCACCCTCTCTTATTACTGTTTGCTCTTCCGTTTTGATTAAAGTAGAAACCTTTTCAAAATTTAAATAAACTATAATAATTAAGATTAGTAATTTAACAAAGAAATTATTTAATGGTTTTATAAATTGACCAATCAAACCAATAAAAACAACTAAAGTGATAGCGTGTATAGCTATCTGGTAGGATCTTCCATAAGTTAATTTAATCCCCTTAATAGACATTAATCCCCATACAACGAGTGCATACAGTAAAAGAATAACAAGGCTACCTATAAATTCAAAAATAAATATAAATATAAAAGCCATTAATACCAAGAAGATTAATATTACTGGTAATAATTTATACAACAAAGCTTGTTTTTCTAAAATCCAAGGTTTTGTAATATCGGCATTTCCAAATTTTGAAAGAGATATAATTTTGATTTCATTATTTTCCCCCATCATTACTACTTCGTTTTTAGTCAAATATGAAAATGTTGCATACTCTTTAAATTTATCCAAACTAAATGGTTCACTTGTATTTATAACCATTAAATTCTCAATTTTCGTTGAACTAGAACTTAAATCACTTTTAATCGAATCGGGTACTTTTATAAAATAAGGCTCTGGTTGATTGACAGAGGCACTTCCATTTTTTATTGAAACTACAAGACCATCAGGGTATCCTGTCTCTGTAAACGAAGTCAGATTAGTTTTTATAGCCTTTATCATAAAAGGCATGGAAGCAAGAAAAATAACAGATAGCAAGAACGCTATGAGTAATGATAATTTGGCCAAATACTTAATAGATTGCCTAAGTGGTTCTTCTAAAACTGTTGTTTTATAATATTCTTTATTGTAAATACTATTTTTAATTTGTATAAATATATTCATATTATTAAATTAATTGATAATTATAAACTCCCTCTTAATCTTTTAATTCTCTCTTCTACTGGCGGATGTGTAGAAAACAAATTCATTGTTTTTTTCTTAAAATTCCCCGAGCCTAAAGGATTTGCAATATATAGGTGAGCTATCGCTCCAGATTGGCTCTGCATTGGTCTACCATATTGACTAATCTTCTCTAGAGCCGAAGCTAGGCCCTCTGGATAGCGTGTGAGAAGTGCTCCTGATGCATCGGCCAAGTATTCCCTTTTACGAGAAATACCAAGCTGTATGAGAGTCGCAGCGATAGGAGCCAAAATAGCAACAACAATACCTATAATCATTAATAAACCACTGCCCCGATCATTGTCACGATGTCCACCAAAAATAGACATTCTCATCATCATATCTGAAACGATAGCTACAAAGCCTACGAGAACAACAGCCACGGTTGACACAAGCATATCCTTGTTCCCTATGTGACTCATCTCATGAGCAACTACTCCTTCAAGTTCGGACTTATTCATAATAGAAAGTAACCCTGTCGTAACTGCAACTACTGCATGATTCTTGTCTCTTCCTGTAGCAAAAGCATTAGGAGAAGGATCTTCTATCACGTATATTTTCGGCATTGGGAGGCCAGCTGTAATAGCTAAATTTTCAACGATTGTATAAAAATCAAAATACTGTTCGCGAGTAGCAGGATGAGCCTTGGCTAAAGAGAGTGCGATTTTATCTGAGAACCAGTAGCTTGTAATATTCATAATTAAAGAAAAAACAACAAATATATAAAGTATATTTGGGTTTCCGTACACTCTAGCAAAGATGTATCCTAGCCCTATAACTATGATCAAAAACATGGACATTAAAATCCAAGTTTTCGTAACATTTTCTCCTTGATGTGTATATAGTGTAGCCATATGAATTAGGTTCTAGTAATTAGTTTAGAGTGATTAGTAATTATTCGATAATAATCGGAATTAAAATATTTTTATCATTCTCGGAAAGACCTGAAGCGTTATCGTTGTGAATCTCTATGTAAGCTTGGCCTTTCTTTAGATTTGTAAAATCTATATTCCCCTCAAAGTTTACAGGGCCGGAAGTCATCCAATCGTCTTTTGCCATAGCATTACTCTTGAGTAGAACTTTTTTGTTTGAATCTAAAACATTGATTAAAATATTGGCTTCAAAAAAGTACCCTCCTTTGACAATTCCTCTATAAGAAACAATTCCCTTAACCTTCGTATTTGGCATTATAGAAAAAGCTACTAAATCGTCTTTATTGCCAGAAATTTGCTCTTTATTCTCAATAGGGGTCATATTCTTATCTATCGTAACAACATCATTCTTGTCTTTTAAATTTGGCAAATAAGTCTCTTGGTTCTTGTACATGAATCGTAAGGCTACAATCATCAAAACAATCAGTACAAATAGAAGAATTGTATTTAATGTTGAACTATAAAATTTTGATCCAAAATACTTTTTTTCCATATTCCTAGAATTTAACTTCTACAGGATTCTTCTCTGCACTATCTTGCTCAAGTTCAAAGAATTCTAATGCTGTGAATTTAAACATTCCGGCGATTATGTTACCTGGGAATGTTTGAACTCCAATATTGAAATCACGGACATTACCATTGTAAAATCGGCGTGAGGCCATAATCTTGTTCTCTGTATCTGAAAGCTCTCTTTGTAACTCAATGAAGTTTGTATTGGCTTTCAATTCTGGATAAGCTTCAGATATCGCAAATAAAGACTTTAATGTACCAGTCAAAATATTTTCAGCTTCCCCTTTTTCAGCAAGAGTTCCAGCTTGCATAGCTTTTGAACGAGCTTCTGTAACTTTCTCGAAAGTTCCTGCTTCATGTGTAGCATAACCCTTCACTGTGTTTACTAAGTTTGGAATCAAGTCATAACGACGTTTAAGCTGAACATCAATATCTGCCCATGCTTCTTGTGCACGAGTTTTTAAAGTAACGAAACCATTGTATTTAACAACTAAATACAAAACAAATGCGACTACTACTGCTATAACTATATATAAAATTGGCATATGATTTTGCGAATCACATCGCGTAAGTCCTTTAGGCGCGATGCTTTTTTATTATTAATTTTGATAAACGACTTTCAATGTATTATATTATAGCATAAATGCCCCGCAAGCGAAGCTTGCGGGGCATTTTGCTAATCACTAAACTAATTTCCCAATCTATTATATACTTTCTATTTTCTACTCTTCTGCATATCCTGTACTAAAACCAACATAGGACTTGCCAAGAAGATAGATGAATATGTTCCAAAGAACATACCAGCTGTAAGCATTAAAGCGAAAATTTTCGTACTTGTAGGACCAAAGAATACAAGGGCTAGCAATGCGATGATGACAGTTGAGGAAGTAGCAATAGAACGAGCAAAGACTTGATTTAAACTTCTTCCTACGGTCTCATCAAAAGTCTTGAATTGACCCATTCGGATATTCTCACGAATACGATCAAACACAACAATAGTATCAGAAACCGAAAGTCCTAGGATTGTAAGTACAGCAACTACAAAGAGAGTATCTACTTCTACTCCTGAGAAGTGACTCATAACAGCAAATACTCCAACTGGAATAATAATATCGTGAACAAGAGAAATGATAGCGATGAAACCATACTTCCAAGATGAAACTGGCTTTGAAACTTTACGGAAAGAAAATGCAATCCAAAAAATAATTCCAAGTGATACTAAAATAAATGAAATAATTGATTTTCGAGCAAGTTCTTTTCCAACGGAAGGACCAATCGAATTAAAACTTTTCTCTACAGCATCAGTACCTAAAACCGACAAGATATCTTTGTGTTCTTTGTCTGTTATATCGCGAGCCTTAATACTGTAACCCTTTTCTCCTATTGGCTGTATTAATACTTGACCAACTGCTAGAGGCTTAAGACTAGCTTCGATGATTGACTGCTCTGGGCGAACATTGGTGTATTCTACTTCTACGAGAGATCCGCCCTTAAAATCAATACCCATATTTAAACCAAAGAACGAGATTGCACCGATTGATAATACTACTAAGGCGATTGAAATTGAAACAAATATTTTTTTGTATTTAATGATAAACATAAATTATTTTTGAGATTTAGCGCTACTAAGCCCCGACCCGAATAAAAAGTTGGTGAATCCGTTTGTTTTTTTGATATTGAGAGTATAAAGGAATATTCTTGTAATAGAAATTGCAGAAATCAAAGAGACCAATACACCAATCAAGAATACTAGGGCAAACCCTTTTATAAGAGTCGTACCAAACCAGTAAAGGATAATGGCAGTGATGATACTTGAAATATTAGAATCCCGAACTGAGAGCCATGCACGCTTAAAACCATGATGCATAGAATCCCCTACAGTGCTTCCACCTCTTAACTCTTCTTTAATACGTTCAAATATGAGTACGTTTGCATCTACCGCAATACCAAGCGAGATGATGAATCCTGCAATACCTGCAGCGGTCAAAGTCACAGGGACAAGCTTGAAAATAGCGAGCATTGCAACCACGTAGATAGAGAGAGCAACTGTTGCTATAAGTCCTGGAAGTCTGTACCAAATGATCAAGAAGAGTGCAATAGCGAGGAATCCGATAAGTGCAGCCTTTACCCCTGCAGCTGTAGCAGCGGTACCAAGTGATGGACCAATAGTTTGTGTAGAGATAAGTTCAATAGCGACAGGAAGAGCTCCAGAATTCAAACGTCCAACTAGGAGCTTAGCTTCTGTTGCTTTGAAATTTCCAGATATCTGAGCCTTACCCCCAGAGATAGCTTCGTTTACAGTAGGGATAGAAATAGGTGCCCCATCTAAAAAGATGGCAACACTTTTACCAACATTTTCTTTTGTAATTTTTTCAAATAATGCTGACCCCTCTTCATCAAACTGTAATGCCACTATTGCTTCACCAGTAGTTTGATCAAATTCGAGAATTGCCTTATCGAGATAACGACCAGTAAGTTCAGTTTTTATGTATTGAGAAGCATAAGGATCAAACACGACATTACCGTCTTTGCCTACAGTAGCTTCTACTGGAGCATCTTTTATAGGATTCTCTGTACGAAAATCAAGCATTGGTGTCTCACCTATCATTGCAATAGCGCTTGAGACATCTGTAACTCCTGGAAGGTCAACGATAAGACGTTGCTCCCCTTGGTTAGAGAATCCACCATCTTGTACTTGTATAGAAGGTTCTGAAACTCCGAAAATATTGATACGTCTTTCGATGACATCACGAAGAGAACTCATGGAGTCTCCTATCTCTGTCGCATCAATCTCTGATACGTCTGCTCTGTACACCAAGTGTGTACCACCCGATAGATCAAGCCCAAGCTTGAATGGATGTGTAGCTAAAAATCCCTTAGGAGTAGCATCTTTGGCAACTGCCATTTTAGCGATCTCTGACTTATAAACAAAAAAACCAATACCCGCGCCTAATAATAAGATAAGTAATGCTGTAATTCTTGTTTTCAACATAATAGGCCTATTTTATAGCGTTTTGGTGAAAATAGCAAGCAAACGATCGATGAATTTGGCCTTAAAAATAAGGCTGAAAATGAAAGAAACTAAAATTCCAATAATATAACCAAAGAGAATATCAATTGGAAAATGAACTCCCGCAACAATTCTAGATGAACCAACAAATAAAGCTCCAATTGCAAAATAAATTCCAACCTTTTTATTTATCAAAAATAAAGACATAGCCAAGGCTGCTGTAAATGTCGCATGACCAGAGGGAAAGGAATCCATACCACCATGGAGAAATAAAGGCTTAATATTTTCAAAAACAATAAATGGACGAGGATAGACAATGATAGCTTTCAGAATGGACGTAATAATCCAAGCAAAAACAGCTGAAGACCCAATAAAGAATATAACTTTTAATCGAGGACCTAAATTATATTGCTGAGAAAAATTCTTTGAATCAAAAACTCCATTGGTATAAAAAACTAGAAAAATTATAGCGATGAGAATTAAAATATAAATAAAAGGATTGGCAAAAAATAAAACAATCCAATCAAAAATTGCTGAACGATGAGTTAAATTATAAAGGCTGAAAAAGATTGTATTATTCATTTTTATTTTTAGCAACTTGGTAAACATTTTCAAGTAACATAGCGACAGTTACAGGCCCTACCCCTCCTGGTGTAGGTGTTATAAAAGAAGCCCTATCCCCAACTGATTCCATGTCGACATCCCCAACAACAGAACCATTTTCTTCTGAAGTTCCAGCATCTACAATAACCACTCCATCTTTGACCATGTCACCAGTTATAAATTTTCCACGACCAATAGCTGAGATTATCAAATCAGCTTCTTTGGTGAGAGTATCAACATTTTCAGTCTGACTATTTACAACCGAAACATTTAGTCCTTGTTTTTTTAGTAAATGCGTCACTGGAAGTCCTACAAGTTTACCCTGACCTAAAACCACAATATTTTTATCTTTCAAATCTATATGGAGTGTTTCTAAAAGTTTCATACACGCAAGAGCCGTTGGATAACCAATGCTTCCTGTATCATTATAAAAGTTATTATTATTTAACTTTCCCAAACAATCAACATCTAGCTTTGGATAAATAGCATCTAGAACTGTTTGTGTATCTATATGTGCTGGTAATGGCAACTGTACAATAATACCACACATCAAAGGGACATGATTTAAATTTTCTATTTCTTCAACGACCTCTTCTGTTGTAATACCTTTAGGAAAATTAACAGTTCGAAATTTTATTCCTACAGATTCAGCTGCCTTACCTTTAATCCTTACATATGAAGCTGAAACAGTATCATCCCCCACTAAAATATCACAAAAAATAGGAGGAAAAGGAAGCGCCTCAACTTTATCTTTCAGGTCTTTTAAAATTTCATCTTTAATTTTTCTTCCGTCTATAATTTGCATAATTGTTTCTATACTATATACCTAAAAACTCATTCCTCATATCATCTCTATGTGCCACCCGACTATATTTATTCATTCCCATCAAAATACCAAGTCCTATAAATTCAGTTAATAAATGAGATCCACCATAACTCATAAATGGCAAGGTAATTCCTGTGACGGGCATTATCCCAATATTCATTCCGATATTAATAATAAAATGGCTCATAAAATAAATGGATAAACCTACTCCATAAAGAATTTCAAAATTCGTCGCCCCCAGTAGTGATATGTGCAGTATTCTCCATATAATAAGACCCAAAAATAAAAACAAAAACATTGATCCTACAAACCCCCATTCTTCTACGAAAGCTGCAAAAATGAAATCAGTCTGATACTCTGGTAAAAACTTTAACCGAGACTGTGTTCCAAATCCAACCCCCTTACCTGTTAATTGCCCACTACCAACTGCTATTGTAGACTGGTAAACATTATAACCTGTTCCACGAATATCAGTCATGGGATTCACGAAATTTATAATACGAGCTTTTTGGTAAGGTTGAAATACAAAAAGCCAAAGACAAGCAAAAGCAACAGCCCCTATCCCAACAACAATCATAAAATATTTACGAGAAATTCCAGAAACCAAGGTCATGCCAATCCAAATAAAGAGAATAATAATCGCTCCTCCAAAATCAGGCTGTAAAAACACTAAAAGAAACGGAATAAAAGCGTAAATTCCTGATATAAAAATATGTTTAAAATTGTCTATTTCAACATGTCGACGTGAAAAATATTTAGCCAACATCAAAATCACCACCAACTTCATCAAGTCTGATGGCTGAAAAGAAAACCCCCCAAAGGAAAACCATGACTGTGCCCCATTGGCAGTATGCCCAAAGATAAACAACAAGATAAGTAGAAAAGAAAATATTCCAAAGATTGTCACTAAAACTTCTGTCCTTTTTAAAAATCTAAAATCAACATACGACAATAAGAAAAAAACTGAAAAAGAAATACCAATCCATACGAGTTGATGTGAGAAAAATGGCGTTACCTCTGTAAATGACTTCATCGTTACAAGGCCTGCCAATAGGACTGGTACTATAAAAACGAGAAGAAGCCAATCGATTCCAAAATAACGTGATTTCATAGAATTTTAAAATGATACCTTAAATGGATTAATCTCAATCAAAATATCTTTAACTACAGGATCACCCGTAAGTTCTTCTGGCCATGTAAAGAAAACCGGAAGAGACTCCCCACTAGAAAGACCTTCTTTGACGGTTTTAGAAACGTTAATTGCATTACCCTCTTGATCATAGAGGATTACAAAAACTTCAAATGACGGTATGTCTTGTATGGACTCATTCTTTATGCGTGCAGAAAGACTTGGATTTTTATCATCTTCACCCATCAATACATTATCAACATACAGATCAAGATTGTTTACAGTTGGTTCTTTTTTAGTCCAATTAAATGGAGGTACAAATTCAAAGGTAATACTCTTAACTTTCGCTTCACCTGAATCAAATCGAGCTTCAAAAATGGCAAATTGTTTACTTGGGGGAATATATGTAGTTCCCTTTCTTCGACCAAGCAACCTGTTGTTTACATCATAGGCTCTAAATTCATAATCGATTTTTTCAATAGCAGAATTTTTATTCTGATTTTCTACTAAGGCAACAAAATTATATGTATTTAGAATAACAGGAAAAGCTCTGCTCCATAAAATAACAGGATCAGATGTAACTTCTTTACACATACGAGAACAAGCCCCACCACAGTCAACCCCCGTTTCTGTTCCGTTCTTTTTCCCATCTGTACAAGTCGGTTTCTTGAAAATAACTGGATACAAGAAGATAAAAAGAATTACTAAAATAACACCAAAAAATCCACTTAAATATTGTATTTTTCTTTTAGTTGCCCAAGTCATATGTCTATACTATACCACATCCACTCCCCCTAAACAAAAATCCGCCTCAAAATTGAAGCGGAATTGTAAAAAATTAATATCACCAAAAAACTTTATATGGTGACTCAAAAGATAAAAGTTGATGAAGCCACATAGCTCTCATTTTCCTCATAGACAATATCGTTATGAGGATAGATAAAACTAAAGCCCCTCCTGGGTAAAGTTTATCTTTAACATTCCAATTTTCTCCCCCAACAAAAGAAAGAAATGCGGCAAAAGAATAAATTAGATATATTCCAGTTGGCGTAAAATTTGGATTTTTTATTGTATCCAAAATTTGTGGAATACTGGCAATTCCCAAGGCTACAACAGCAGCAATATTCGCAGCCTTGCTACCAATTTGCCACCAAATAATCATGCAAATAATTATTAAGAATATAACCATTGATTCAATTCGTGTCCATTTAGTTTGACCCTTGAAAACAAGAAAAATAGCAACCGTAAAAGATCCAACTGCGTAGAATAATGATAGCCAAAAATTTTTTCCATTCTGAAAAATAATTGTTGCAAATATTATTACATCTAATACTCCCCAAAGAAAGTAGGTAACGTAATTTTGTATAATTTTGCCTTTTAGTATGCCAATTACAAGAGGTATGTCAACGAGTAGACCAATCACCCCACCAATTAAAGATAAATTCATGATTTCGATTTTTTAAAGTTTTGTTTATTCTAAAACAATAAATAAATTACGTCAAGTATAAAAAACACCCAAACGGGTGTTTTTCATGAGTTGAATACTTTGTTCTGGCGGCAACCAGAAACGAAAAAATTCATTGCTTAGTGCTGGCGGCTATCTACTTTCCCCATGAAAGAGTATCATCGACACTACAAGACTTAACTTCTGTGTTCGGAATGAGAACAGGTGAGATTGGGTAAGGGACCCAATCGCAAGACCTTGAGCACTATGTAATCATAGAGCGAAAGGTGTACTGCGCCTGTAAGGCGGGACTACTATATAAAACAACAAAATACCCCTATAAATAGAACTTTCCCCATAAAAGAGTATCATCGGCATAACGGTGCTTAACTTCTGTGTTCGGAATGAGAACAGGTGTGACCACCATATCGAATCACCAGAACAAAAAATTCAACAAATCTTCAGATACATGATACCTGAAAACTGAATACTGTAGAACACAACAACAATGATTTTCACATTTCCTAATAGGAATCGAACGATTAGTACACCTCGGCTAAAGACATTACTGTCTGTACACCTAGTGCCTATCAACCTGATCATCTCTCAGGTTTCTCAAACGATTCCTCATCTTGAAGCTGGCTTCCCTCTTAGATGCTTTCAGAGGTTATCCATTCCCGACATAGCTACTGGGCAGTCCACTTGGCAGTAGAGCCCACACACCAGAGGTCAGTTCACTCCGGTCCTCTCGTACTAGGAGCAAATCTTCTCAAGAATCAACGCCTGCAGTAGATAGGAGACCAACCTGTCTCACGCATCTATATTTTACTTCTCTCATTATCGCGTTTCAATAATAATGATCGAACCACAATTACTTATGGGATTGGACTATAACTTTCACCAAATAAATTTGGCTATTTCACATTTAGTCTCTACGGGTGTCTTGCGACTTCCCTCGGTATTATCCACTTGGGACTTCACCGATATAAGTGAAATTCTCATACAATTAATTGTATGCCGCCGTGAGTGTACCACAGTACACACGGTTTTTTCTCAGATTAAAACATTGAAAGAAATATCGTTTATTTCTTTACTTTCCTCGACGGTTCAAACTGTCGAAATAATAATTACTGATTACTAATTACTGATTACTAATTTGATGCAAATGCATTTTCATTGGTAATTGGTAATTGGTAATTTTTAATTACGGTCTCAACGGTTTGAACCCAGCTCGCGTACCTTTTTAATTAGCGAACAGCTAAACCCTTGGCAGCTTCTCCACCACCAGGATAAGGTGAGCCGACATCGAGGTG
>LBPS01000002.1 GCA_000990325.1 Candidatus Nomurabacteria bacterium GW2011_GWE2_34_25 | reverse complement strand
AGCTCTGACATAATAAGCCACCCCCATTTCCTCACGAAGTTTAGTGAAGAGCCTTGAACTCATACCCGCACCGAGCACTCCTGCAAGCATAGAGAGTGTAGTATTCCTCTTGTCAAATAGATCGAAAGTTCTAACCCCTAGCACAAAGTGCGTCTGATCTGTCTCTTTGTATTTTATTAAAATATTTGGTTTATCTTGACTATCTTTCGTCTTAGGCTTCTTACCACTTTTATTTACTGGTACATCCTTAAAATATTTTGTGATTTCTTTGTAAACTTCCTCACTTGTAGTATTACCAGAGACTATCACGACTGTATTCTCTGCTACGTAGTGAATTTTCTTATAACTTACAAAATTATCCCTGACCATTTTGTAAATATTCTCTTTAGTACCTAGTGTACTCCTACCTGCAGGCTGATCTCCATAGAGAACTTCTGTGAACAAATCTTGCACGTGGGAAGCTGGCATATCTTCGTACATATTTATCTCTTCGACTATGACACCTTTCTCTTTCTCCATTTCTGCTTCTGGGAAAGTAGAATTCAAATATACATCCGTTACAATATCAAACATTTGCTTGAAATTCTTAGAGTCTCCCTTGGCATAGTATCCTGTATATTCGCTCCCGGTGAAAGCATTGTACTGACACCCCAGAGAATCAAGCTCATGAGCTATAACTTGTACAGATGGACGCTTTGTGGTCCCCTTGAAGCACATATGCTCCAAGAAATGAGAGATACCGTTTATTTCCTTGGGTTCATAGTCGCTCCCCGTCCCCACAAGCACAAGCACCGTCACTGTCGGATTGTCTTTCATCGGTATTGTCACTACTCTTAAACCATTCTTATATATCTTCTTTTTTGCTTTTAACATAAAGCCATTTTAGCATAGATTATAAGGATTAAAAAACACTAAATTTCTAAATCTCCAAACATTTACAACTAACATAATATATGGTAAAGTTTTGAAAAGTTTCGAATTAAATTTCAAAAAATAAATTTAAAACAAACGTACCATGACAACAGAAAAAACGTACAATCTGGAACAACTCAGAGTAGTTTCAGTAGACACTGGTATCCCACTCAGGGAACTGCAAGAGGAATATGGGGTTTTTGAATTTGTATTTTCCAGTCTTGAAGAAGCCCAAAAAGGCTATCATAAAATATCAGGAAAATATGAAAACAAAAAAGAACACCCTGAACTCATTGCTTACATCAATGAATGGAAGAAGCTAACAGAAAGTGAGTATCTTATTTTGGCCGAAGAAAACTTGAACCAAATAATATATTTCCTCAACAACTGTTTTCCATCCAATGACACATTGGTCAGAGGGCTGGAATTAGCAAAAAAGAACATTGGTTCTGATCTCTCAAAAATGGTGGTTTTTATTAAAACAATTAATATCAACCGCCAGCACACTCGTTACGTAGAATGCCCAGTATATCAATATGAGGAGGAACTTTATAACTCAATTGATGAACTTTTTTTGGGTAAAATTGGTAACAAGCACAAACTTTACCAATATGAGGAAGCTTGGAACGAACTAGCTGAGCTTGATATTGATCATCACAGGTCTAAATTCCCAAAGTTCAAGGAACTTCTGGAGAAAAGATTAGTCAGCACAGCCAAAACTCCAGAAGCATTGCTTGCTCTCCCCTACAAAGAAATAGAAAATACTCTAAACAAATGGAATTATTTTTCAAAAACCAAAAGTATTGAAAAAATATTACCAACGTTGGATACATTTCTTAGTTTGATTAATAAGGAGGATAGTGAAAGATACGATAGGCCCAACAAGGCCCAACGTAAAGTTCACCAATTATTCAGCAAGTGTGAGACTGAGGACCAAGCTAAGCGACTTATGGATATAGCGAGGCCTTTCTATTACAGAAACGAGGAGGAAAAGAAGAAGTATGGGGATGTCTTGTATGATCTTTTTAAAAATTCAGTATCAAGAATTATCCATAAGAAATTTCCACATCCAAAACTTGCAAACTTCAAACACATTGCTAATACTTTTCAGTTTAATAAATATGAACTTGAAAAAATGGATAGTAAGTGGAGGCAAAAATCACGCGAAGTATTACAGGGACCAATTGTTGACTGGTACAGAACTTTTGACCAAATTCACGACGATTACAAACCCGCACTGCTCACAAAATGGAACACGTGGGGAATCATACAATTTAGTGAAATGACAACTTGGGAAGAATTAAGTCATTTTGATCTTATGTTGCTTCCAGTACCTGGAAACAAGGGTATGTCTCATAGATATTTTTGGTCTCCAACTAGGACAACATTTTCAGCTTTCATATTATTGTTAAATAAGCTGATTGAAGTTGTTCCAAAAGGCAATGAAAATACTCTACTGAACTTGATAAAGTTTATGGACAAATGTTTATCTGAAGTCCACACAAGAGGACTGTTCAGAGAAGAACAAGCTTTGGTCCTTAAAAAGATTGTTACCAACAATCCTTCTATGGCAGAACTTGAATCTCTATACCAGAGCCAGCTTCCTGAGTGGAACAATGATGTTTCAGACTACTACGCACCAACACTCGAAGTTGTAATTGACGCTATACTTGAAAAAGACTTCTCATATTTTGATAAAATTTTTGAGAGGATTAAAACATCCCAATACCTCAAAAGTAAGTACTTGAAAATGAGAGTCAACAAAAGTATGGTTGCATAATAGCACACAAACAATACACAAATTGCCCCACCTATTAGGTGAGGCAATTTTTAATGATCTTTTTATCTTTCTAAATATTTTGATAAAAAGGCATCTCTAGACATACTTGAAAAGCTTGTATCTCTACCTTCTCTATCTTTAGAATCATGGTTATCATGAATAATAAAACCAAGTTTCTCTATAATATTTGGATAACTAGCTACTATCCAAGAACCTGCTACGATTCTTTTTATTTCCGTATTACTATCTACAATTTTTGAAAGATTATGAAAATCATTCGTTAATTCATCAAATAAAATGGTGCGAGATTTGTTTTTTATTAAATTGTGAGCTGGAGGTAAATGAATATGTAAAACGTTTTTATCTATCCCATACGATATATAAGTACCAATCTGTTCATAATTATTTAAAACATTAAAATTGTTTCTTTGAAATTCTTCTGAGGAAGTATCCTGAAATTTTCTAAAGGTATTAGGGTCTTCTTTAATAAAAGACAGGATAGGTTTTGTTACTTTTTTAACTTCATCAACAAATTGTTGTTCGTCTTCTATTTTCGAACAATTTAAGAGATTACTCTTAATTTCTTCTTGATTTTCAATTAAATTATCATAAAAATACGGATGAAGAAATTCAACAATAAAATTAATTCTATCATTCCCATTATTATAATGCTTAAAAATGTTTGTTAACTTCGCATGAATATCTTTTTCATTGTTGATTCCAACTTCTTCGTTCCTCGCCTCTGGTATTATTGGTTCTTGTTTGGTTAATTTTTCCATGTTAATTCATCCTCTCTTTTATATAGTCCACAATATCTTCTTTTTTGATTCGTTCTTGAAGACCTGTATCACGATCACGAATAGTCACAGAATCATCAGACAAAGTATCGAAGTCAATAACAATACACCAAGGTGTACCTATCTCATCTTGTCTTCTATAACGCTTGCCTATGTTACCATTGTCGTCCCACATAACTCTTCCAAACTCATCTTTAAGAGTACGGTATATGATATGTGCATAATCTCGAAGTTCTACTTTATTTTTTAAAAGTGGTGAGACAGCACAAACAACAGGTGCTACTGTTGGATTGAAAGCTAGATACGGTCGAGGTTCTTCCCCTTTTGTGTCTTCTTTATAACAACTCAACATTAAGGCCAAGAATGTTCTCTCGACTCCAAAAGTTGGCTCAATTACATGTGGAACAAACTTACTATTTGTTTCTTCATCTTGATAAGTTAGATTGTGTTTTTTCAAATCAAAATCCGTTCTATAAGCTAAGCCATAAAGTTCCTTAAGTCCAAATGGAAAATCAAACTCAAAGTCTATCGTACGTTTAGAATAGTGAGCAAGGTCTTCTTCCTTCACTTCGAGCTCATGAACTTTGTTCATATCTATACCCATGCTCTCCATCCAAGCAAGCATTTCTTCTTTCCAGTATTCAAAATATTTTTGCCAATCTTCTTCCTTCACAAAGTATTCTATTTCCATTTGTTCTATTTCGCGAACACGGAAAATAAAGTCACGAGGAGTAATCTCATTCCTAAATGCCTTTCCTATTTGAGCAAGACCAAAAGGTAACTTTGGATGAAAAGAGTCTACAACATTCTTAAAGTTTACGAACATCCCTTGGGCCGTCTCAGGGCGAAGGTACACTGTCGCAGAAGAATCCTCCACTGCACCTATCTGTGTCGCAAACATCATATTGAAAAGACGTGCCTCACCTGTCTTCCCTCCACATTCATCACAAGTGCCTTTTTCTTTTAATGTATCTTCTCGAAATCTTTTCTTACATTTTGTACACTCTATAAGTGGATCTGTGAAAGTATCCACGTGTCCAGAAGCTTTCCAGACAGCACTATTCATAAGTATCGCCGCATCTACTCCATACATATCCTCGCGTCCGTCTACAAATTTCTTCCACCAAAGATTCTTAATATTATTCTTAAGAGCAACTCCTAGTGGTCCGTAATCCCATGTACCCGCAAGCCCGCCATATATCTCAGAGCCTGGATATACAAACCCCCTTCTCTTACATAGCGATATAATCTTCTCCATTAATTTTTCATCTTTTTCCTGCATCTGATTTTTTGTTAATTGTTAAATGTTAACTGTTCTACATTACTGTATAACACGTTCTTGCCCTGATTGAAAGTTGGGGTCTCCATAAAGCAACGTATTGATAGGTCCCCTTCTGTTGTTAACATCTGTTCCTGTAAATGTATCTTTACCCAAGATATATAAATCCTTCATAAGTTGAGGAGCACTTCCAATTTGTGATACAGATGGCTTAAGAGACAAAGTAAAAGTAGCTTCACGATTATAATTTCCTCCTGTGTTTGCTCGAACAGAACCTATATTCCAAATGACTTCACGAGTTGATTCATTGTAAGTAATATTTTCTCTTGTAGACACAGGTCCAACCCATTTTACATATATCGGAATCGCTGCTCGAGCTGTTGCTCCTGATATAGCGTTTGTTCCATTTGATAATGTCCAGGTAATGTCATATTGGGTTTCGGTTTCTGCCTTAGGAGGCATAGATCCTGATTTATAAGAAGCGGAAGAAGCAATCTGGAAATCGGACAAAATTTTGACAACCTTTTTTGAAAAATTATTTATGTCCGCATAAGTAGAACCAAAAGATGGCTGTTTACCTCGAATGCTTACGTCGATTGTTACCTGTGGATCTTTTATCGAACTTTGTGAGCCAAGCAAAGGAATGGATTTCACACTAAAACTAACTTCACCTCTTTCTCCAGGTTCGATACTGGCCAAATCTCCTACTACATTTTTATCCCAAATTATACGATTATTAGCAGAATCATAAAATCCTTGAGATGGATTAACGGACATTCTGTCGAAAACATTTCCTCCCAGATTTGCAATTATTTCTCCGTCAGTAATTCTCGTTGATAAGTTATTTTTCCATGATACTTTTACTTCTATTGTTTCCCCAGAAGAAGATGTATCGTTTACCAGTATATTTGTTTCCAAAAATGGTTTAACAATAGTTATGGTATGCAACAATGAATTATATATTACATCAATAGTTGACTTATCTGCTTGTTTTATCGTTCCAGCATAAGCATGAAATACTTGTTGATCTTGATCTTCGCCTACAATTCTTCCTTTAACAACGATTGATACCGGATCTGTTAAAGTAAGACTACTAAGATCCCATATTGAATTTCCAAAAGATGGTTCGGGAATAGCACTTTCATAAATAAAATTATTGGGGTATGTTAATTGCATTACTATATTGTCACTTGGAAGAGATGTATTTAAAATAGTATTAACCGTAAAAGATATGGGCTGATCAGAAGTTACTGTCAGAGGAGCTGATACAGACAAAGACAATGGAGAAGAACTAATATTAACTATATATTCAATTTCTTTTGTAAAAATGGCGTTTGAACCTTCTGGGTGGTAATCTAAGCCAATCTTTATATTTCGATTAGATTTTTCATCTCCAAATAAAACAATTTTCAAACTTTTAGTAATAGTTTCTCCTGGTTTAATGGTACCGATATCTATGCGTGGCATTCTCGTATAATCAACAATATTATCACTTGCGCCATTTGGATAAGATATCATCAGGTTGGCAAGTTCAAGGCTTGCTTTGTTGCGATTTACAATCTCTATTTCCAGTGGCAGTTCCTCTCCTCCTTTAGTAAAGGCACTACCAATTACTCTGATGTCTATATTGTCATTTGATACCGAAGTACCACCTGTATAAAACATATAAAGGGCAAACCCTATTGCTCCAAAGAAAAAAATTATTGAAACTATAAAAAACTTTTTAAAAATTGATGTTTTTGGTTTTTTCATTTTACTTAAAGAATTATTTAATTCTTCATTCCTCCACTCTTCTTCGACTTTATGATTTATAGGATGAATAACACCTTCTTTGACGCGATGAGTTACCGTATCTACGGGTTCATAAAGACGACGTTTTATTCCTTCAATTTTATCTTCAGTTTCTATCATATTACTAATAATAGCATAAAAAATTAAAGTTGACTCTCATTTAAGGCTTTGTTTATGTGAGATATTATAGATCTCTTCTCTCGGAGTAATGTTTCCGTCTGGCTCAAATCAATGTTTCCACCGAGATAGTCCATGAGCATTAGGGAATCACCTATATATCCTAAGGTATTTAAAATTCTTAAAACAAGGTGGAGTTCGAGAGCTTCACGAGATTCGGAGGATACCTCTATGTCATCAAGCAATACAATGGCTTGAATAAAATCATCAAATATTTTTTCATTGGATTCTTCTCCATCACAAAGCCTTTCAAGCAATTTACTGATACGAGCAATAATCAAAAGAGAACTTTTTGAAGACCTGGCAAAAGGAAAAGATGAAATATTTGAAGCTGAAGTGATTCGCCATATCTCTTTCCCACGAACAAAGTCTATACGAGCATAAGAAAAATCCTGCAAAGAAAACCTGAGCTTCGACTTATGAAGCCTTACTCCTTGCACCATAGCCCGCACCAAGCCCATCTCACGAGTATAAACCGTCAGCATCTTATTCGCTTCCCCTTTATTGTGCGAACCTAGTACAAATCCATGTGTGTGATATATGTGATGCATTATATTTCTTCTTCTTTACCTATTTCTAATTTTCTAAAAAGAATATTATCTTCTTTTAAAATTGTTTCTGGAATTCTCCATGCAAAAGTTGCAAAGTCTTGCAGTATCGCATCGTGTACCGGGAAGCAAATCCTTGGTCTGATATGCTTGGCGTATTCTATCGCTTCAGATAGTTTCATCCATGGACCTGCTACTGGAAGAGCAAGTATTTCCACATCTACATCTGGATAGCTGAAAGAGTCTCCTGCGTAGCAAAGACGGTCTATCATATAGCCAGTATTTTGAACTCTCCCAAAATCTTCATAAATTTGAGCGTGAGTGTTTCCAAAACCAGAAATTATTACACCATTGATTTCATATCTTTCCCCTTCTTCTACTTTGATATATGGGATATTTTCTTCTTCCAGAATATTTCCAACGGCCGTATTTGTAATCACTATAGCCTCTAGATTATTTTTTAAAATATCTTTCAAGGAATCAATATGTAAATGATCTTGATGTTCATGAGTAATTAAAATTGCATTTATATTCTTTTCAACAATTTGCAAAATCGAATAAGCCCCAGGATCAGTCATAATCCTTACCCCTTCTTTCGGTTCTACCACGAAACAACAATGTCCAATCTTCTTAATCTTCATCCTTCTATTTTACCAAATTTACAGTAAATACTAAAACGTCAATTTTAACTTCTACTCCACTGTTTTCCTTAATTTTAATTTCTTTTGCTCCCACTGCTTTTAATAGTTCAGTCTTAAATTTAGTTATCAAATCTTGCCCATCTACAGAAGTCTCTATTTCAAGACCTATAATATCGTTTGGATTAAGTCCTGCCTTCTTTCTCATATCCTGAATAGCACGGACAAGCTCGCGATAGTTTCCCTCTTGTTTTAACTCTTCTGTAATATGAATATCTAGTTCAACTTTTAGTTCTTCGCCATCTGATTCCAATACAATATCTTTGACATTCAATTCATCTTTAATAATTTCCAAATATTCTTTTGGTAATTGGTAATTAGTAATTAGTAATTGACCAAGTGGCTGTCTTACAGGGATACTTTCTTTTTGTCTTGCCTGCAAGCCTAAAGTCACTATTTCTCTAGCTTTCTGCATTTCACTAATTAGTAATTGGTAATTAGTAATTGGCAATTGACTATTTGACCACTTAGTTAGATGCACACTTTCTTTATCCTCTTCATTTTTTAATTTTTGCCAAATATCTTCTGAGGCAAACGGGGCAAAAGGTGCCATAAGTGTTACTAATGTTTTTAAAATAAAGTATAAAGTCTGTTTAGCTTCTATGTCTCCATCCTTAAGTCTTTCTCGTGAACGACGAACATACCAAGTAGAAAGATCATCCATAAAATCGCGAATTGCTCTAACGGGTTCTAGGAGTTTATAATTCTCCATATTTTTGGTAATTGTATCTGTAAGTTCCGACATACGAGCTATAATCCACTGATCAAGAACATTTTTACTTTCTATTTTCTCCTTACTACTTTCTACTTCTTTATCTCTATAAAGCTCATAAAAAGCTAAAACATTATAAAGTAAATTAAATACTTTACTGTGTAACTCTGCGACAGTCTTCTCGTCAAAGCTTTTTGCTTCTCCTGGTTGATTTACTCCATACATCCACAAACGCAAAGTATCTACCCCGTATTTATCCATCATTACCCAAGGATCAACTACATTTCCAAGACTTTTACTCATCTTCTTTCCATTTCCATCTAGCAAAAGTCCTAAGCAAATCACATTCTTATAAGCTTTACCCTTACCCATAAGTACCCCTACAGCATGCAGTGTATAGAACCATCCACGAGTCTGATCTAAGGCTTCTGATATGAAATCAGCCGGATATAAAATTTTCTGTTCTTTATTTCCTGCCCCGTTGGAAGTAATCTTTCCTTCGGGGTCAAATGGGTAGTGATCTTGCGAAAATGGCATAGTCCCGGAATCAAGCCACACATCCATCACTTCTTTTGATCGTTCGAGCTTTCCACCACAATCGCAGACAAGTTCTACTTCGTCTATATATGGCTTATGTAGATCAAGTTCAAAGTTTTCATTATGAGGAAGAACAACAAAATCCAACTTTCGTATCTCAGCATTCTTCAAATATGGTGGGAAATTATCATCAGTAGGAAGTGTCTCATAAGAAAATCCCTGCACCACATGACAAAGTGCACTAGTCTCCCCTGCATGACCCACAAGAAGAATATTCTTGCCGGAATACTTACTATCTATTTCATAAATCATTTTTCCAACTCTATTTATCACTTGTGAGTAGCTCTCTCCGTTTGGCATCGCTTCAAATGGATGCTCCTTGTATTGATTGCAATAAAATTCTTCAAAGGCTTCTCTGGACTTTCCTTGATAGTCTGAACTTACATCCCACTCTTTCTCAAGGTCATTATATATAACTTTCTCTAGTGGATAGCCAATCTGTTCGCAAATAATTTTCGTTGTTTCTCTTGTTCTCTCTAAAGGAGATGCTATAATCACATCAACTTTCTCTTTAAAATTTTTAGAACTTTCTATTACTTGCTCTACCCCAACTTTCGTAAGTTTGCAATTATTAGCTTCTTCATCATTCATTACAGTCTCGCTCGTGTTACATTCTGCCTGCCCATGTCTCATAACCCAATACTTATTCCCTGACTTTTTTGTTTTGCTTTTTAAGTCAGCAATACTTCCTATCACTTCCCTTTTATTACATTCCGCACAAGTCCAGATAGGTAAAGGTGTCCCCCAGTAACGCTCACGAGAAATAGCCCAATCTTTGATATCCTTCAGCCATTCACCGAAACGTCCTTCTTTAATATACGAAGGCTCCCAATTTATACTTTTGTTTTCTTCAATCAACTCTTTTTTAATTTTCGGATCAGACATCTTTATATACCAAGAATCACGAGCATAGTATATGAGTGCCGTCTTGCAACGCCAACAGTGTGGGTATGAGTGTTCGTACTTTTCTTTCTTAAAAAGTAGTCCTCGATGTGCTAAATCTTTTATAATATCCACAGCAACTTCTTCATCTCTTACAAATCTACCTGTTAAAAAGTCTGCACCTTCTAAAAACTTTCCATCAAGCCCCACCATGTGATGCTTAGGGAGTCCAATACTGGTTCCTAAATTAAAGTCATCCACTCCGTACATCACAGCCGTATGCACAACTCCTGTACCATCTTCTGTAGTTACAAAGTCTGCAGAGTAAACCTTGAATGCTTTTTCAAGTTTTGGTTTTTCAATATCTGAAATCGTATTTGAAAGATATGGATATAATGGATCATATTCAAGTCCAACTAAATTAGATCCTTTAACAATTTCACTTTTAATATGATTCATTCCTGCTAGCCAATCAAGTTTATGTAAATAATTATCTTTTGAATTATCCTTAAGAGCATTTTCTCTAGCATATATATAAGTACCTGAACTAACATTGAAATCACCTAGACCAAAATCTGCAGGATTAAAATTATCTGGTATTGTAGATTTAATATATTCGATATCTTTCCCTACTGCTAAAGCCACGTTCCCTGGAAGAGTCCAAGGTGTCGTAGTCCAAGCAAGAATATAAGTATTATCTTGTCCTTTCACTTTAAATTTTGCATACACAGACAAATCTTTCACATCTTGGTAACCTTGAGCAAGCTCATGAGAAGACAGCGTTGTGCCACAACGAGGACACCAGGGCACAACTTTGTAATCTTTATAAAGTAAACCTTTTTCATTTACAGTTTTTATAACATTCCATACAGACTCTATGTAATCATTGTGATAAGTCACATATGCATTCTTCTGATCTACCCAGTAGCCCATACGCTCGGTAAACTTCTCCCAGAGGTCTGTATATTCCCAGACACTCTCCTTACATTCTTTATTGAACTGTGCAATTCCATATTCTTCAATCGCTTTCTTTGAAATCAGTCCCAACTTCTTTTCAACTTGAAGTTCTACAGGAAGTCCATGTGTATCCCAGCCACCCTTACGACGCACGTGAAATCCCTGCATCGTTTTATAACGTGGAATCACATCTTTGAAAGCTCTAGCTTCCAAGTGATGAATCCCTGGCTTACCATTTGCAGTCGGAGGACCCTCATAGAAAACATATTCTCCCTTCGGAGCATCTTTCTCCAAGCTCTTCTCAAAAATTTTATTCTCTTTCCAGAATTTTAAAACTTCCTCTTCTCTTAAGGCCGATTGTGATTTACCTGTATTATTTACATCTTTTTCCATATAAAACTGATTTTATCAGAAAACTTGCTTTTTTACTATATTTGAGTAATATATTAATCGAATTGCTCTATCTAGGTTCTAAACAGTTTAACTGTAAAATTGTGTTCGCATAAATACCTCAAAAAATAGGTGCCAAAGTACGTTCCAGCATCACGTATACCTATTTAGATTAAGTAATTTAGCTGGTTTCCTTTTTAATAGGAAGCCAGTTTTTTATATTACTTCATTCTGATAACACTTTTCACAATAAACTATTTCGGGGCGTTCTGGAGAATATGAAGTTTCAAATTCATTAGTACAGTCTGGCTTCATACACTTACGATGCCAAAGTTTGTATGGATTTCTTCTTTTAATTCTATTTGCATGTCTACAATAAAAACATCTCCTAGGTATTGGTATCTGCATCTTTTTATAGAAAGTTAATTCATCTTCAGTAATTTTGTAATTTCTTCCGCAATCTATACATTTTAATACTTCATTAGTAATAGAATTATCTATATCAAAAATAGATTCAGGTAAATCTTTCGGAATAATAGTCTCTTTATTTATAGTTTTTTGTACATTGTCTTGAAAAACATACCCTTTATCAAGAATTTCATCTTTTGATAAAGGAAATCTTTCTTGGGCTAATGTTTCGTTATATCCAAATGGAGATAACTCACTTGGATAAAATTCTCCATATTTATATATTATTCCCTTTTTTGTTATATAAGGAATATCATTCATTTGCTTTTTTATTTTTGGTACTAACTCTTCATATTCTTCTTTGGTGTATTGTTTATTAAAAATACAGTATTGCTTATTTCGCAGACCAACACAACCAAATAAATTTTTTGAAGAATGACAGTGTTGAGTATATTCTATGTTTTGGCTTTTCCAAGAAAATACACCAAACAAATTCCTATTTGAATGATCACTAGTTACCCCTTCGTAGCATTCACTATTCTTTCCACTAGCTAGTAAATCATAACTTTCTGAAGAAGTATCAGAATTCACTACAAACCTACAATTCTCAGGAGCCTGAACATTAAAACAATCTAGTGAATTTTTACCATTAATTATCAAATCACCAGTACAGTTATTTGAATGTATAATGTGAGCAAAGCGTCTAGGAGTTTTCAATATAAACTGATCGTATTCCTTTTTTGCTTTTTCTACTCCAGAGAAAGTATCTAATCTATATTCTTTTAATATTTTTTCATATTCATCCTTTGTATATTGTTCATTCTTAAAACAGTATTTTTTATTTCTAACACCGGAACACATAAAACAATCAGAACAATTTCTACAATCAAAAATAAAACTTGAATCAATACAATTAACGGCAAAATGCGAGTATTTTATTTGATAACAATTTTCTGGTTGTATAGATTCATAAATCCACTCATTGTTGACCATCACATTCAAGGAATCAGATATATTTTTACCTGCAATTAAATAATAACTATACATTGCATTTTCTATGTTCCAAGCACAAAAAACCATATAACAATTTTTAGAGAAAGAAAAATCGTGAGTATATTCTGAATTAACACTCCCTACTCCATTATCGTTAACCATTGCCATATGAGGTACTTTTTTGACAAGAGTATCAAATTGTTCAAAAAATGATTTAGAAAAATTATAATCTACACTATAGTCCGTCGGATCCCATTTGTCGCTCCACCAACATTTATTACAAAAAGCATTGATTTCTGACTCAATTGAATATATAGTGATTAGTTTTTTGTCACACAGACCACAAACTCTACTATATAAAGATGAATCATTCCTCCATGAAAACCTACGTTGAGCTCTACACTCCGGACAAAATGTTGGAGCCGGAACTTTTATCTTTTCATAAAAATTAAAATCATCAGGCTCAATAATGAAGTCCTCCTTACAATTCTGACAGGTTTTTGTTTGTGATTCCATAAATTTATTATATCACTTCTTGCTTATAACAATCTTCACAATACAAATTAAATCCATCCTTTGGATCAAATAGTGTCTCAATTTCCTTTTTGCATTTTGAACAAATTGCACTATACTTTTTCCCTATAGGTCTTACTTTAAATAAATTTTCCATTCTAACAGTAGGATGTATTGTGGGCAGTGGAATATCCATCCTTTTATAAAATTCTAATTCTGAAGCGATAATACGGAAGGGTTTTCCTGTAATTTCACATTCTATGGCCTTGTTTAAAATTTCATCAGTAACTTCTTTAATTGTTTTAGGTAATTTATCTTTTGATATTATTTCTATACCTTCAGCATTCGTTTTTGGTTCTTTGGCAACAAATCCACCAAATTTTTCTATTTCTTTATCATCTAGAGGGAAAGCGAATTGACCTACTGAAAAATTATAAGCTTGAGCAGAGAATTCCATTCCAAGTCCATCAGCATACTCTCCTCTTTCTAACATCTCAGATTTTATTTCATCTATAATTTTATAATATTCATCTGGAGAATATTGATTATTTAAAATACAATAAGATTTATTTTGTAGACCAAAACACATAAAACAATTATTTAAATTTTTAGAATTAAAAATAAATTCGCAATTTGTGCAAGTTTTAGAAGAAACTGAAAATCTTACTTCATTTGAATGTGATCCTATATTTATAGTTCCATAGACTCGACTTGAATTGCCCCCAGAATACAAAAAGTCCATAGAATCTTTGTTACCTATTGGTCCTTCCGCATGACGAATATTTTCTGCATTTTTCGAATCAAATACGTCATATAAATCTTTAGAATTTTTTAAATTAATACCATAACTATTGATTGAATTACTATTTCTTGATCCATTCATCGGTAATTTTTTAACCAGTTCCCAAAATTTTTCTTCATATATTGAAATGGTTTCTCTAGAAAATGGTTTTATGGAGCTGAGAAAACTTTCGTAATCTTCTTTCGAAAATTGTTCATTAAAAACACAATATCTTTTATTTCTTAAATTTACACATCCAAAGCAATCCTGACAATTACGACAGTCGAAAAGAAACATGCTATCAATACAGTGGCTTGAAAAATATGTGAATGAAGATTTATATAAATATTCAGAATCGACGCTGTTGTAAACAAGTTCTGAATCAAGAACTATTTGAGAATCCATAATATTGCGACTTTTATTTAAAAATCCTGAATACCATATATCCTCTGAGTGGTAACAGGATGTAACATAGTAACCATTCTTAATATCATGACCACTATTTGAATACTCACTATTCACTGACAATAGATCGCGGTTCAAGAAAGACGGCATTGGAAACCCTCTTCGAAGTTGTAGTAGTGTTTCCATGGGACTATCACCTTTTTTATATTTTACCCCAAAAGAAAAAGGGTCAAAATCATCACCAACAAAATATTTATAATCATACACAGGGAAGGGACATTCCTCTGGTAAAATTGAAATCATCATTTCGTTGTGATCTACCGCATTGCATTTCCTCTTAAAAAGCCTAAAAAAGTTAAGGTGAGTAAACCTTCGTATTCTCCTGCATGTTGGACAATAGTTCGGAGCAGGAACACGAAGCATTTTTAAGAATTCAATATCCTCTTTGGTAATATTAAATTCCCCTTCACAATATTTGTGTTGTCCTTGCCATTTACATACACGCTTATGTGGAACAAGCTTCTCTAGTATTTCATCTAGCAATGCATCAAATTGTGGTGTTTTAGATTCCATATAAAATCATATTATCACAACTCTTGACAGATTGATAGATATGAGTAATATGATAAATGAATTCAAATGGTGCACCACTACCAGAAAATCATCAACACGGCTGAAGAAGTTGGTTCCAGTGATGGTTATTATGTTAGCGACTCGATTAGGAACATCGAGACAGAACTCATTAGCGGAGAATCCTTCGGGATACTCCACTTTTTTTATTTTTACACTAGTCCCTAGAACCTAGCTACTAGAAACTAATTTTCTACATTCTCTCTGGCACCTCAATACCCAAAAGCCAGAGACCATTCTTCATAGTTTGAGTGAAAGCTTTTATGAGATTCAAATGATAATCCATGTATTTATTTTCTTCTACAAGTATTTGCTTATTTCCATAGAAAGTATTGAAGCTACTTGCAAGCTCTGTAAGGTAAGTAGCGACATGATGAGGTTGTAGTGTCTCGTAAGAATGCTCTACTACTTCAGGAAACTGATACAAATATTTTTCTAAATCTGTAACAGATTCTGGAGTTTCTTTTTTGTCATCAGTATTTAAATCTTTTGCTTTATTTAGAATAGAATTCGCACGAACAGTAGTGTATTGTAAATAAGGACCCGAATCTCCTTCAAAAGAAATAGATTTCTCTGAATCATAAATAATATCACTACCTAGGGATGATCTAAGTATTGAATATTTCAGAGCCGAAACACCTACGATTTCAGAAATTTGTCTTTTTTCTTCTTCAGAAATTTTACTATCCTTCATTTTCTCTTTTACAATATCCATAGAATCATTTAAAAGAGACTCCCCTGTTATTACATTCCCTTTTCTGGAAGACATCTTCCCATCAGCAAAACGCATCATGCCATGTGTCACATGCTTCATTCTAGATTCCAAATCTGGATGTACAAGAGATATAGCTTTCTGAACAACCTTCATGTATTCTCCTTGTTCTATGGCTGTTGTTGTTATTGAAAGATCAGGATTTTCCTTTTCAAATTTAGTAAGTGCAAGTCCTATCTCTTTAGCTTCATAAGTTGGCAAACCTTGAGAATTTATAAACACACGAGTATGAAGCTTCTTATCATAATTCTCACCATGGAATACTATTGCGCCATCTGATTCATTGAAAACTTTTGGAACATTCTCTCGAACAATCTTCTCTCCAATAGGAGCCATCTCACTTTCAAAAAAGTAATACTCAAACTTTGTTCCTAAGAGTTTATAAATTTCTTCAAAAGCATCGAGAGTGACTTTTCTCCCCCAATCATAAATTTTATTTATTTCTTCATCACTTCTGTCGTATATTTTTTTATTTATAACTTCAATTTCTTTCTTAGCTTCTACCCCTTTTGGATGTAAAGATTCATATAATGTAGCTCCTAGAGAGTAGCATTCACCTATCCAAAGAGCATTTTTACCTTCCACTTTTTCTCCAGAGTGTATTATCCCCCAAATAGCCTTTGCTACATGAGGGCCTACATCTCCTTGATAATTTGCACGAATTATATTTGCCCCAGAGAATTCTACAACTCTAGAAATTGATTCACCTATGGCATTAGCCATTAAGTGACCTATATGAAAAGGCTTGAAAGGGTTCGGGTCCGTATACTCCACCATTACTTTCTTCCCTTCAAGTATTTTATTCTTCCCCCACTCTTCTCCCTTATTTAAAATCTCACTTACCCTCTCTGTAAAAAATTCTTGTGATAGATAGAAGTTTATAAATCCTGCTCCAGCCACTTCTATTTTTAAAATTTCTTTTGGTAAATCTTTTTCTAATTCTATTTTAATTTTTTCTGCTAATTTATGAGGATTAGTAAAATCAACACCGTATTTTACATTAATTGTATTCTCATCACCATCTATAGCTTTTTCAAATTGTCTTCTGCCCCTGAAAGCAACCATCGCCACATTCGTTGAATAATCTCCATTCTTAAAATCAGCTGGGTGCTCTATACTAAAAGAAACATCTTCAATAATTCCAAGATTTTTCAAAGCCTCTTTTATTAATAATGTAATTTTGTGTTGCATAATATTTCTCTATATACTTGTCTTAATGTTGGAATAAATTGTCATTGCTTCTTTTGGATCTAATTTTAATCTAACCACAGAATCTCTATCTTCTATCTGATTTCTATTTTCTCGACTTTCTTTAATTTCTGAAATAATTTTATTTAATTTATCTTTATTAATTACTTCTTCACAGACTGGATTGTTTTCAATTATAGAGTATGGGACATAACCTTTTTTAACATAAAAAGTCAAAAGTTGTAAATTGTGCGTTGAAACATGCTCAAATTCTAATTGATTATCTATTTGGCATTTTAAATCATATAAAAGATCTGCCAAACCAGAACCTTTTAATTCTTCCGTTACTGACACGCCCCAATGATCTTCAGAATGATAGTAATCATTCCCTGAGATAAATCCAGCTTGACCCACCCAACCAGCAACATGAGGATTTTCTGAACGAAATGTGTTAAAATTTTCTTCTTTATTAAAAATATCTAATCTATGACCATTATCATTTTCTTTATTTCCACCTTTACTTACGTATAAACTAAAACTTTTATTTTTATATTTTATAAAATCTAAAATAGCCTCACCTTCTTCAACAGAACGAATCCTGTCAATCAATTCATCAATTTGAAAATTTAAAGTAATACCTCTATCACTTAAGGCTTCAAGTTCTTTTCTAAATAAATTTCTATTAAAATCTATTTTTGAATCCAAAGAACCTAATTCCAAATTTTTATTTTCTTGTTTTATTATTTCATAGGATTTCATATTATTTTTTCCCTGTGCTCCCAAACGCTCCCAAACCCCTATCTGAATCACTCAATGTATCAGTTTCTTCAATTTCTGCAATCACCACCGGTACAATCACCAGTTGGGAGACTTTGTCTCCCTCTTCTACAGTATATGGCTCACTCCCGAGATTTACAAGGTGAGTATTGTATTCACCTCTATACCCAGCATCAAATACTCCTCCCATATGTATTAATCCAGCTTTAGAAATACTAGATTTATCCATAACAATTGCCGCATTCCCAACTGGGAATTCCATTGCAAAACCATGAAAGAATCTATAATGCTCCATAGGCTTTATTGTAACTGTTTCCATCGCATACAAATCCATCCCTACATCCCCTACGTGAGCATAGCTAGGCAGCTTTGCATTCTCTTTTAATTTTTTAATTTTGATTTTCATATATCCTAACATTTATACCCACAACTAATCATATCCCCAATCCCTCCGCCATTTTTAATATTCGTAAATCCATTCTGCTCCATCATAGACTTTGCAATAGTTGCTCTGCTTCCAGATTCACAATAAAGAAGTATTTCTTCATCTTTAGAAAATTCAGGAAACTTACCATACATCATATCCATAATATCGAAAAGTTCTGCATCCTTTATATGTCCACCGTCATACTCTTCTTTTGTTCTTACATCTATAATTTTCATATTATTTTAATACTTTCTTTACTTCTTTATAAACCATATCATGTATTTGCTCACGAGAAAGTATTTCACCTTTCTCTGAACAATTTATTTTAATAAAATTCTTAATATTTTTTGAAAGCCATATTGCACTCTTTATAGAATTTTCCTGATATTCTATATTATTTTCAGCAACATCTTTTTTATTTTTCAAATATACTCTTTTCATCTTACTACTTTCTCTATTTTTTAAGAGTTTTTGAACAATCTGAATTGGTAAACTTAAATAAAAAGTAATATCTGGCCTCGGAATTCCATACACTTCATATTCCATCTGATCAAGCCATTTAATAAAATCATTTCTCTTTTTGGTATTTTTAATTTTTCCTCCTTGATGAATCTGATTAGCTGAGACATATCTATTTGCAACAACAACATATCCTTGCTCTAGCCATTTTCTCATTTCTTTACTTGACTCCCATCTGTCAGCAGCATAAGCAATGGAGGCGATTTTCGGATGAACATTCAGCCAATTATAATATTGTTCACTCAAACAATGCCCTATAAACTTACCAAAAAAATTCTTATAGTATTCTGGAAAATCAACAGTTTTTACTTTATGTCCATCTTTTTTCAAATGATCAATCAATAAATTAAACTGCGTAGTCTTTCCACTCCCATCAGTTCCATCTATGACAATAAGTTTCCCTTTGGTTTTTTGTTTTTTCATAAGATAACCTCAATTATACCTAAAAATTACTCTATATCAAAATCCATTATATATACTAATTTAGAATGACACAATCTCTGCCATGGCAGAGATTGTGTCATTCTAATATTTAAGTTATAATTATTTATATGTCTATCGCAAGTGAAATACTAGAAGAACTTTGGAACACAGAGCTACGATATAAAGGAGTTCGGGTTAATCTTTTTGGTATTCCCCGTTTTAGTAAATATCCACAAAGAAGTATCCGAACAACAATGGACCGATTAAAAAAGAAAGGGATTATAGAAAAAGAATTGGCTGGAATAGTGCTTTCTAAATATGGGAAAGAATATGTAAAAAGAAAATATGATTCACTTAAGCAATTTGAAAATCCGGGGAATCTGTCTAAGGATAGAACTTTACTTGTGATGTTTGATATACCGACAGAGAAGAAATCTCATAGAGAGTGGCTACGTTGGCACCTAAAAAAGTTTAATTATGTTATGGTTCAGAAAAGCGCATGGGTAGGACCCTACCCTCTCCCAAAGGAATTCAACCAATACTTAAAAAGAATAAAACTGGATAAATGCATAAAAACTTTCAAACTTGATAAGCCATATAAATAAAACTGCTACACTTTCTGCCATGGCAGAAAGTGTGTCATGTTATTTTAAAATTTTACATTTTATACTTTTTGTCTAAATTTTGAAACATATCGTATTATATTAATTCTTTATAAATTTCTGGTTTAAATAAACGCAGGTATTCTAACCCTTTTGACATAACCTTTTTTACATCCCAATTATACTCTTTAGCTAAATTCACAATCTTTTCTTTTGCTTCTTTAACTTCATCTTCCCTTTCCACCATAAGCTCAATCTCACAAAGATTGTAACCAAAGTCTGTTTCATCTATATCTATAGCAAACCCATTCTTCTTATATTTAATTCTTTTTGTTTTATATTCTACAAGGATTACAAAATTCTGTTCTATAAATTTTTCTAAATTATCCGTCTTGAAATAATTTTCTATTTCTTTTTTATCTTCTATCTCAGTATTGACCCCACGAGAATGCCCTAATTTTAATTCAAAATTATTATTCCTACTTCGTAATCTCACCCTTTCTTTCATAAGTCTATAATCTTCGTAATCATAATACACATCATGGTTCACCTTACTACCCAAAAACTCCGCATCCTTTAATAGCGAATTTAATTGCTCTTCTGTAGGTTGAAACCTCTTTTCAACTTCAATCATTTTATTTTACTGAGATCCCACCATCAACAATGATAGTTTGACCTGTGATAAAGCTGGCCTTGTCACTAGCCAAGAATAAAATCGCTTCCGCTATTTCTTTAGGTTGACCTATTCTGCCCAATAGAGCAGTATTTACTTGCTTCCAAACTTCCGCATCCCAATTTTTAGATATAGGAGTTTCCGTATAGCCAGGGGCAACAGCATTTACACTAATACTTGGAGCAAATTCTTTAGCCAATACTGCAGTAAGATTCACAATAGCAGCTTTCGAAGCGGAATAAGCGGAACGCCCTGTCATCCATGTATAAGCCCGCACAGAAGCAATATTTACTATTCGTCCATATTTATTTTCCTGCATTTGAGGAATAACAGCCTGACAAAAGTGTGAAGTACCTAAAACGTTAACCTTGAAAATATCTAACCATAATTCATCTGTGGTTTCCAAGAATGTTGCCCTGGGTGCAATACCTGCAGAATTAACTAAAATATCAATTTTTTTAACTTTCAATAAAATATCTGCAACTGCCTTATCTACGGCAACTTTATCAGACACATCACAAAAGATATATTCACAACCTAATTCTGTTGCTAGCTTTCTTAATTCTTCACTTTCAGTTCTCCCATGTAAAATAGGAGTGGCCCCATATTCTTTGGCCAATCTTGCCGTCGCAGATCCAATTCCAGATGACGAACCCGTTATTAATATAATTCTATCTTTTAACATAATTAATTATTTTTTAGTTATCATTTCTGTAAATTTTTCTAATACTTCTTTGAAATAATTATCTAACCCTTCAAGTCTAGCTATCTCATCAATCGTTAGCCATTTATAATCATCATGCTCATCACTAAGAATAACTTCCCCCTCACCTTCTCCGACATAAGTTAAACGTACAACGTGCTTTCCTGTAACTCTTAAAATATCTTGGGCATGAATGAGATTAGGTTCACCAATAAGTTCTAACCCAGTTTCTTCTTTTATTTCTCTTTTTAAGTTATCAATCAAAGTACTACCTGGTTCTATTCTCCCCCCAGTAATATCCCAAAGATCTGAGCCTGCTTCAGGATATTTCTCGGATGATCGTTTAAAAATAAGGTGCTTGCCTTCTTTATTTTTCAATAATATTTTTACACCAACTTTTAGCTCCATAAATTATTTACCTCTCAAGATTTTATCCATCCTTACTGCGAGCTTGACCATGTCGGACTCTTTCTTTCCGCGAGTAGTTTCGGCGCAAGTGCCTAGGCGAATACCGGAGGGATCCATAGGAGGGCGAGGGTCGCCGGGGATTGTGTTCATGTTCACTATGATTCCTGCTTTTTCTAGCTTGTCACTTGCAATCTTGCCAGGAACTCCCTTGCCATCCATCCATGTATCCATAAGGATAAGATGAGAGTCTGTACCACCAGAGATGATATGCCAGCCAAGCTTCTGTAATTCTTTCGCAAGAACTCTTGCATTCTTCACGACTTGCTTGGCATACTTCTTGAATTCTGGTTTTGATGCTTCGAGGAATGCCACAGCAGCGGCGGCGATAGTATTCTCATGTGGACCACCAAAAAGTCCTGGGATAATTGTCTTGTCCAATTTCTTGTCGAATTCTCTCTCATCTTTCTTTACAAATAAAATTGCATGACGAGGACCACGAAGAGACTTGTGAGTAGTTGTCATGACAGAGTCAGCATATGGGAATGGAGATGGATAAGCCAGACCAGCTACAAGTCCAGCGAAGTGCGACATGTCAACATGAAGTAGAGCTCCACATGCGTCGGCTATCTCTCTAAACTTTTTAAAATCAACAACTCTAGGATAAGCTGTAAAACCTGCAACTATAATATTTGGTTTTTCTTCTACCGCAAGTTTCTTGATAGCATCATAATCTATGACTTCTGTATTTTTATCAAGTTCAAACTGAACTGGCTTCCAAAGTTTACCTGTCATAGAACCAGGATACCCATGAGTAAGGTGACCACCTGAGGAAAGCTTCATACCCATGATCTTGCCACCGACAGGAACAAGAGCAGTGTAAAGTGCAAAGTTCGCAGGACTCCCTGAGAGAGGCTGAACGTTCACATGCCACTCTGTAGGTTTAAGTTTGAAAAGTTTTAATGCACGAGCAATTGCCAAATTTTCTACTTTATCTACTACCTGATTACCACCATAGTATCTTCTTCCTGGATAGCCTTCAGCGTACTTGTTTGTAAGTTTGGAACCAAGAGCCTTCAAAACATCGTCGGAAACAATGTTCTCTGAAGCGATTAAATTGACGACACTTTTCTGTCTCTTTTCCTCTTCCTTAATTAGTTTCTCTATTTGTTTATCTTTCATAGTATGGTGATAAATTAGATTATTAATATCTTGATTTTAGCACATTTGGCAAAAAATATGAAAAGGTTATAATTAACCCATGAGAACTTATTTAGATATAGTAAAAAAAGTATTAGAGGAAGGTAAATTAGTTTCTACGCGCCAAGGTACACCTGCTTACACTATAGCTGGGGCTATGTTTGAGCATGATATGTCAAAAGGATTTCCATTATTAACAACCAAGAAAGTACCTTTCCGCCTAATAGCAAATGAATTAGAATTTTTTATAAACGGAATAACTGATAAAAAATGGTTACAAGATCACAATAATCATATATGGGATGAGTGGGCAAAACCACAGAAAGCTCCATATGGACACGACGCAGAATCAAAGAAGAAAATGCTAGAAGAACGTGATCTTGGACCAATATATGGATTCCAATGGAGACACTTCAATGCACCTTATACTAGTTATGATACAGACTATACAGGACAAGGAATAGATCAATTAAAAAAAGTTGTTGAAACACTTAAAACAAATCCTCGAGACAGGAGAATGATCGTGAGTGCATGGAACCCATTACAATTTGGAGAGATGGGACTACCTCCTTGTCATTATGCTTTTCAAGTAACAACAATAAATGGAGAATTAAATCTTTTGTGGAATCAAAGATCAGTAGACACAATGCTTGGTCTCCCTTTCAACATCGCAAGCTATGCTTTACTCCTTCACCTACTCGCGAAAGAAACTGGACTAAAAGAAGGCAAGCTAGTAGGATTTCTTGCAGATGTTCACATTTTTGAAAATCATGTAGATGGAGCAAAAGAGCAACTATCTCGTGATCCTGAAAAATTTCCATTACCAACAATCGAAACAGAAAACTGGAATTCAATTTTTGACTGGCATGCGGAAAATACAAAAGTTTTAAATTATCAAAGTTTCGAAAAAATACCTTTTGAGATAGCAATATAAATCTATGATCTTATCAATAATTTCCGCCATAGCAAATAATAATGAAATAGGAAGAAAGAATGACCTTCTATGGGATTTGCCTATAGACATGAAGCATTTCCGAGAAACTACAAGAGGTCATACTGTTATAATGGGACAGAGAACTTTTGAATCTCTTGGTATTGGACCAGACGGCAATCCAGGAAAACCACTTCCAAATAGAAGAAATATAATTCTTACTTTAGATAAAAGTTACAAAAGAAATGATGCAGAAGTTGTCTATTCACTTGAAGAACTAGATGAGCTTTTAAAAAATAGCACAAAAGAAGAAGAGGAATTGTTTGTCATAGGTGGAGGACAGATATATAAGCTATTTATAGACAAAGTAGATAGGCTATATATCACCCACGTAAATGCAGACTTCCCTGATGCTGATACACTCTTCCCTACTATAGATAAAGATAAGTGGAAAATTATATCCGAAGACAAACACGAGAAAGATGAACAAAATATATATGATTGTAATTTTGTAATATACGAAAGAATTGGCAAATAAATTAAATATGATAAACTAATACCATGATTTTATCAGATGCAAAAATTTTAGAAAAAATAGATAGTGGAGAAATTGTCATAACACCATTTGATATCAGTAACATGGGTGGTAATTCTTATGATGTTCACCTAAGTAAATACTTTGCTCAATATATAGATAAAGAAATAGACGCAAAAAAGCACAATGAGGTCAAACATTTTGAAATTTCTGAAGAAGGTTTTGTTTTAAAACCTGGAGAATTATATCTGGCCTCAACATTAGAATATACTGAGAGTCATAATCATGTACCATTCCTAGAAGGTAAATCTTCAACTGGTAGACTTGGAATAGATATTCATGCAACCGCAGGAAAGGGAGATGTAGGATTCTGTGGATTCTGGACGCTTGAGATTTCTACAAGTATACCAGTACGAATATATCCAGGAATGCCTATTGGACAACTTATTTACTACGTAGTGGAAGGAGAAGTGGAAAGAAGGTATGACAAGAAGGCTAGCGCCAAATATAGCCATCAAGACAAATTACCGAAAGAATCAATGATGTGGAAAAACTTTTAATAATAAAAAGAGTAAGGCAAGACCTTACTCTTTTTATTAATTTACCTAATAACAAAAAACCCTAATATCACTGCTGTGAAATTGAGAATTGTGTGGGCGATAGAGATCAAGGGTAAATTTTCATATTGATAATACATCCAAGCAAAACCGACTCCTGCAATGAACGTCATAGGTAGTACAAACATAGAGTTAAGATATATAACATGCATTAATGCAAAAACGAGAGAATTAATGAGTATAATAAAAGCAGGACTAATAAAGGCTCTCTTCAGCATATTCATAAGTATCCCTCTGAAAACTATTTCCTGAATAATACTAAGTGGAATAAATAAAATTAAAAATTTAATATTAGTCCACCAATTTAAAAAGGGATTATGGGGAACGATTTGGGCAAGCCAGATTAGAAACAAAACTCCTCCAACAGTAAAAAAAGAATAAGGAACAATATCTTTCATGAAATCACGCCTGATTCCCATATCGGCATAAGTCCATTTGGCATACTTAACTATTCCAAACAAAAGGATAGCAACACCGACAAGAAGTAAAAAACGAAAATTACCAGATAAAACTTTAAAATACAAAAGCAATGTAGGAATTACGAACAAATAAAGTATCTGTACGGAGACAAGCTCCTTTTCTCTTTTTGTATTATCCATGATTTTATTATACTATAGAGTTATGACTAAATTCAAATATTTGATTCTATTATCTATATTTTTTATATCCTTCTTGAAAGTGGAAGCCCTCGATATACAATATGGGAGTATTCTAGGAAATAAAGGAAATAATGTTTTAATACAGTATTATGGTATTGAGAAGAAAAATAATTATATTTGTAATGTATTAAGTTTCAAATGTATCACAACAAAAAAGACAAATCTAGGAGCAACTATCCCAACTACTTTTAAAGCCTCAATCAAAAAAGAACTCAAGGAAAAAGAAGCGTCTCATGCGACTCTTTCAAGATCAAATAAATGGCTTGCTTATTATATATCAGCCGAAGAACCAGATAATGTCCGAACTTACGTTATTAAAGATATAAAAAAAGACGTTAACTATATCGTCTCAAGTGGAGTATCATATTGGGACTTAGTAGATGAGCAAAAAACGGTTTTCCTATTTTCTCCAGACGAAAAAACTCTTATCTATACAGATGATAAAGACGACACGATGTCTCTATATAAAGTCGACATGTCGACACTCACAAATACGACTTTTGAAAATACAAAAATATCGGTAACTGCTTGGAATATTGCAACCTTCATGTTTTATGACTCCCAAACAATTTACTATGTTGGGAACAGTAAAGAAAATCCATACAAGTGGTCTCTCTATAAGCTTAATTTAAAAACTGGCATTGATGAAATTATTGAAACAGATGTTTCTTATGTAGACAGCATAAAAAAAATAGGTTCTTCTCTCGTTTTCATCAGCCTGCAAGAGAAAGGCTACGGCCCTGAAATTTATAATCCTAAAACAAAAAAATTGTCTTATTTAAAGGTTCCTAATATCAGTACTAAAAAAATAATAAAAAATGAGGAGTATATCAAAGTTGGTAATGGAACTGGCATAATAATGACTCCACCCAATTATGATGCCAATAAGACTTACCCTGTTTTAATCTGGCTTCATGGAGGTCCTTTGAGACAAACAAGCATGGGGTATCATCCATATCACAGCTATGGTCTCTATGACGCCATGCTAAAATTATTACAGAAAAATGATGTCCTCGTTCTCAAGCTTGATTATCGAGGAAGTTTCGGTTTTGGACGAGCCTATTCAGAATCTATTAAAGGATCTGTAGGACTTGGAGATATAGAAGATGTTATGGAAGCTGTTCAGTATGTAAAGAATAAATATCACATAAGCAACATCTATCTATCTGGTAACAGCTATGGAGGGTACATGTCTCTTAGGGCTGTTGTGGAGCATCCCGAGACCTTCAAGGGGGTCTTCTCGATTAATGGAGTCACTGACTGGGAAGCTTTGATGGTTAAAATGAAAACATCAATATTCAATACTCAATTTTATGGACTGCCAAATGAAGAAAATAGAAAGCTTTATGATCAAGCATCCATCATAAATAAAATAAGTAATTTAGGGAATCAAAGAATTGAAATAATCCAAGGCGAAGCCGATCGAACTATCCCCCTTTGGCAAGCGACACTACTCTACGATAAATTGAAAGAAGCAAAGAAAAATGTAAATCTAGTCACATACCCCAGAGAAGATCATGTCTTTAAGTACAAGAAAAATATTGGGGACATATGTGTCCGAATGTTTGGATTAATAGGAATCGAACCGGACAAAGAATGTAATAATTAAAAAACACTGCGTAAAAATATTCTCGGACTCACCACACATAATTTTCTGCTGAAAATTTGCTCTTCTCGCCCCGTCGGTCTGCGAAAGGGTTCACTCAATAACATTTTTTACTTCGTGTTTTTTAATTTTCATATTACTTATTATACTTGGGGTGTTCTTCTTTTATAGATAGGGCGTGATTTGAATATCGTGACATTGCGAAAAGTACAGAGGATAACCTGTTTAAATAAGCTATGGTAACGTGACTTACTCTATTGTATCCTTCATCCAATACTGCAACTATTCGCCTCTCGCACCTGCGGGCAAGCGTTCTAGAGAAATCAAGATTGGCACTCAAGAAACTTCCCCCTGCAACAGTGAAAAAAGTAATGGGTGGAAGGATGTCACTTATGATACTTATGACTTTTTCTATTTTATTTAAGTCAGTCTTCTTTACGGTCATATCTGAGCCAGCAAGCTCAGCTTGAATGACAAACAGGGTCTGCTGTATGTCACCTAGGATACGGCTGATTGATATCTTATTTTTAGAGTTAAGAACAATCACCAAATGTTCCCTTTCGGCATAAACTTTCACAACTCCTAGATATGCATTGAGTTCATCAAGAGAGCCCAGTGCTTCTATAATATTGGCGCTCTTCGAAATTCTCCCTTGATCACAATGGAAAAGTGTCGTGGTCCCCTTGTCACCAAAGCCTGTGTACAAGATATTCTTTTTTCTTTTCAGCTGATCATTCTTCATATTTTAATATTATACCATATAACTATTAACCCAAAATTTGACTTTTACCATATAAATGTTAGTATACATTTAAACCAAAATTAAGAAAAATGAAAAAAATAATTATTTTAGTCCTGTTTTCACAGGAAAACAATTTTTTTCAAAAATCAAAAAAGGAAATTGAGAATCTTCTTTTTTCGAAAATCAAAAAAGATGGAGCTATCGATTTGATAGTACGTTCTTCTTTTATTGGTAGTGCTGAAATTAACCCAGAGATATTAAAAGATATCAATGGAGTACTCTACACCTCTGATGTCCAGAGGGAAGATGTTGAGAAATCGACGTCAATATTAAAAGAAAAAATTGATGAGAAAATTATGTTTGCAAGAGTTAGCGCTAATATGGGTTTTGGTCTTATAGACTACAATATTAAAGGCGTGGCGACATTAATTAATGTTGGAATATACCCATACATGATTAGATACTCTTATGTAAACGTAGAAAGTTTTTTTGATTAAATTAATTGTTATTTAAAAAATGAATTATGCCAAAAAAATTTGTACAAGTATTCCGGAAAAATTTCGTATTTGTTACTTGGGAAGCTTCTGTACCAGAAGAAATCAAAAAGTATGAGGAGAGAAAAATCGAATTATTATTCAGAATCGAAGGAACAGAGAGATTTAAAATCCATTTTGTTCACAGGATTGATAGAAATGATGATTACGAAAAAGTGAAATCTAACCTTGATAAAATAGACGAGCAATTTGTCGTTTTATTTTTTAGAGACGTACCTACTGAAGAATTAAAAGAGATCAGAGATACTTTATTTATCGAGAGAAACTGTAAAATGTTTTATGAAGGAGAAATACACTTCAGAAAAATAATCAGTTTTACTGATCCCATAAAGTACTTTGTTACTTATGAAAAAAATTCAAAACCTCACCAAAACTACACTTCTTAAAAAAACACTAATACTATGAAAAAGAAAAAGGTTAAAATTGTTTGGCTTTTCACAGCCGTCGTATTTACAACTGCAAGAGAAAGAATCCATTTCGAAGAAAATACTAGAATGGGGATACTCTGTCAGGACAAAGATATTAAACTGGAAATCTGTCATGTATCAAACACAAGAACCGGACTGATTAGGTTTGGAACTAAAAATTTAATTAAATGGAGTTATCCTAATACGATTATATTTTATGAGTGTCAAGACAAGACAATCAAAAATCTGGTAGGTTTAATAAAGGTTCTGACAACAAAAGACTTCACCATCCTCTTTAAACCAGAATTTGGTAAAAAAATGAAGTCATAAATGGAACCCAAATTGAAAATATGGGAGATGCTGCACGTTTCATAAGCGTAGCATAAAATATGTTTTCAACAATAATACAAAAGCGACAGATTAATCTGTCGCTTTTTTTAATTCCTAATTTATAAATTATTTATGATACTTACCTACCGCTTCACTTACACTTTTATATCCATCTTTTTTTAGGAGTTTAGCTAAATCTTTATTTATCTCCCCTATTACACTTGGGCCTTCATATATCATGCCTGTAATCATCTGGACAAGAGTCGCTCCTCTTTTAATCTTTTCATACGCATCAGCCGCATTAAATACACCCCCACATCCTATTATTATAAATCGATCTTTGTACTTTTTATAAACTTCACTAATTAGATTGTTTGAGAATTCCTCTGTCGGCTTACCACTAAAGTTCCCTCTACCAGCATTCTTGATCTCATCTTTATCGAAAGATTTATTGTTTCTATTTTTTACAAGATTCGACATTATAACACCAGTTATCCATTTATAATTCTCCGCTACCGAAAGTAATGACAGTGTGTCTTTGACGCTTTTTTCTGCGTGCATTTTTATAAACAAAGGTTTGTTTATATTTAAGTATGAAAGTTTATTTAAAAGAATAGCAAATCCGACAGGGTCATCGAACTTCTCTTTCAGATTCTCAACATTAATCAGATTCGGGCATGAAATATTTAATTCAAAATAATCAAAGTAATCTACTTTTAAGACTTTGTCGAAAGAAAAGTATATATCCTCAGCCATGTCTTCAATCTTTTTATAAGTTTTATTTGTTGAACCAATACTAATTCCTAGAGGAATGCTATCAGTTCTTCTTTTGTTTATTTTTTTCAAAACAGAACTCATTCCCATGCTTTTAAAGCCCTTATTTACAAGTAAAGATCTAGATTTTGGAAGTCTACCAAGCATTGGCCTTGGGTTGCCCTCATAAGCCAAATTTGTAACTGTTCCAATGCTGTGATAACCAAAGCCAATAGAAGGCAAGATTTCTATCAAATCAGCATCATAGTCAAAACCAGCCGCAAGACCAATAGGATTTTCAAAGTTTATACCAGCAACTTTTTGATTTAGAATTATGTTTTTATAATGTAAAATTGAAGACAAAAAATTCTTTATAGAATTATTTTTACCTAAATAATTACCCATTTTCAAAAAATGAGTATGAACATCATCCGCCGGAAATTTAAAAAGTATCGGCTTAATAATTTTTCGATAGATAAATCCAATCATATATTATTCGGTTGTTATGCCATCAAAATCAGCTTCATTCGCCATCGCTTCTATTTTAGTTGTACGAATTATGCCATCCTTATGATGTGCTGGAGAATAAATAGTATAAAGTTTAAGACCTTGCTCTCCTGCGATAACATTATGATTGGCACCAGATGGTACTATAACCGCATCACCATCTTTCACCTCATACTCCGTTTCATTTATAACGACTTTCCCATTTCCCCCTTCAAAACGAAAGAATTGATCATTGTCAGGATGAACTTCCATCCCTATATCCTCCCCAGGAAGTAAGCTCATAAGCACGAGCTGACAATGAGTTCCTGTATAGAGAACTTTTCGAAAATTATCGTTTGCTAATGTTTCTTCTTCAATATTTTGTTTAAATCCTTTTTTCATATAAATTATTTATTTAATTAATAATTTCATTATAACATTTTATTTAAAAATCATAGAACCGGAATCAAATTCTAATCCAAGAACTAAATTTTCCTCTCCATTAAACATAAATCCGTTCACTTGACTCAAATAAGTCGTAAATTTAATTTCTTCTGATCCTTCACAATACATCATCGTCTGACCAATAGAAGAAAGAGTGATTTTACTATCCTTGACTGTGTATTTTCCAAAAATACCATTGCAATCGGTTGTGCCACTGAATGTACCGTCTTTTTTAAAAGTTAAACTAAAGACACTACTTTTCTTAGGAATAAAAATACTCTCATCGTAATTGATAGCTTCTACCCATTCCCATTTTTTATTTAATATTTTACTTATTGGCACTTCATAAGTAAATTTACTTCTCAGTGCTTCTTCGTCCTTAGCTGGAGCAGTAACCTTGGGAAATGTTTGAGGCGGAGGATTAACTACTTTCTTCTCATCAACTTTATCAATACTATCGTTCGTTAAAGTATCTACGGGTGGAACTACAATATCATCTCTTTTTAATTTCGAGTTTCTATACTGCCAAAAAACAATTCCCATTAGAACTAAAATAATAATTATAAATATAATATTTAATGTTTTTTTATTCATATGTTGTTAATCCATAGGTCGGACCTAGGGTCTTTCTTTAAAAAATTGTGTCCCTAGGTCCGACCTATGGCCCTTAATAATTAACTAATAATCTCTTCAATTGTGCTCCCCTTCTTATAAATAATCAAATCATAAGCAGAAGTAGCCCAAATCTTTTGTAATTCATCTAATATTCTCCAAGTTTCAACAACTTCTTCACTTGTTGAGAAAAGACTATGATCCCCATTGATAGCGTTAAAAAGAACCTGCTCATAAGCCTCTGGAAGTGCAGTATAGTGATCTTTAAAAGAAAAATTCAAAGCATGACGACTAACTTGGTGCTCATATCCTGGACGCTTTGCCCAGACAGAAAAAGATATCCCCTCATCAGGCTGAAGTCTTAGAAGTAATTCATTTGACTCATGGTCATTGTCTTTTTTGTATAAAATTTTAATTTCTGTAAATTTATCCTTGAGGGCTTTGCCTGTCGTTAAATTTATTTTTACTCCTTGCCATTTAGGATCAGTAGATTCTAAATCAATAGAAGCAAAAGTTTCAGTCATGCTATCCAGATTGTTTACTTCTTCACGATAACCCTTATATTGACCACGCTTGACATACGTTATCAATGAAGGAATAGACGGAATTCTTATCTGCCTTAAGGCTTCATAACGTAGATGAGGTACTTCTTCTAGGTGACCTTCTTTAGGTATATCCATTAGGGTCAAAGCGAGCAATTGAAGCAAGTGACTCTGAATAAGATCTCGCAGTGCCCCAGTTTGTTCATAAAAATTTGATCTTCCTTCTATTCCAATTTCTTCACTAACTGTGATCTCTATTTTTTCTATAAAATCTTTATTCCATGTTTTCTTAAACAGAGAATTCCCTTCCCGAAAAATAATAATATTCTGAGCTGTCTCTTTGGCTAAATAGTGATCAATACGATAAATCTGTTCCCTTTTAAAATATTTATCTATATGATCAACTAATTGTGTGGCACTCTCTAAATCAATACCGAAGGGTTTCTCAAGTAGGAGTTTAGTATTGTCTCTCCTTGCTAGACCTCCCTTACCCAAGAATTCAATAATTGATTTTGAAGTATTTGGAGGGACAGAAAGATAAAATAAGTATTGAGAAGAAGATCCAAATTCTTTTTCTATTTCTCCTAAACGATTCCCTAATTTCTCATAATCTTCCTCTTTTTCTAGGTTCATTTCGAATAATTCTGTATTTTTTAAAAGATAATCTTTATTTATAGTGTGTTTCAATAAATTTTCTAAACTAATATTGGACTGACGAGTAACTCCTACAATTTTAAATTGCGAGGGAATCATTCCAGTTTTTGCTATTTCTCCAATAGCAGGAAGAAGCTTCCTCTTCGACAAGTCTCCAGAGATACCTATAATAATTAAAATTGTGGGTTGATCGTTTTTCATCCTATTTAAAATCTTTTATTAATTATTTATTTTATGACCACCGAAAGCATTACGCATAGAAGCCAGTAATTTAGTGGCAAAATTAACCTTCCCCTTCTCTGAATCAAGCCTGACATCAAATGAAGATTGAATGGCAGGAGCTTCAATATTAAACTCTTTGGCTACCTCGAGTGCCCAACGAGCCTCACCTGATTCGGCCACCTCACCTCCTACTCCATCTTGATTGGGATTATCTTTCATTATATCTCTCACGAGCTCATTTAACCAAGAAGTAATCACACTCCTCTTCTGCCAGACAACTCCAGCCTTATATAAATCTAAATCTTTATATGGACCTTCTTTCAAAAGCCGATATCCTTCAGCTAGACTTTCCATCATACCGTATTCGATGGCATTGTGTACCATTTTGACATAGTGCCCACTACCATTATTTCCAAAATATTGATAATCTCCAGTTGGAGCTTTCAATGTTTCAAGGAAAGGTTTGATAATTTCAAAGGAAGCACTATCGCCCCCAACCATCATCGAAAAACCGTTCTGATAACCCCAAACTCCCCCACTAGTTCCAATATCTAACAATTGAGAGCCTTTCTTTAAAACTTTCTTGGCCATCTCTCTTGTATCACTCCATTTAGAATTGCCACCATCAATCAAAATACTGCGACGTGGAATTAAATCAAGCCAAATATCTAATTCACTATCAACAACATCGGAGGGAACCATTAACCAAATGATTATTTGTTCATCGCCAAATAAATTTACAACTTCTTCTTTAGTATAAGCAACCATCATACCTAAATTTTTCATTTCATCGACAGGCCCACGACTTCTATTGGCAGCAATGATCTCGTGCCCGCCTTCGTGGAGCTTGCGAGCAATTTGCGAACCCATTCTACCTAAACCAAAGATTGCTATTTTCATATTTTTTTATAATCTGTAAAAATTGTTAATAATGGAACTTTTTTTAATATTTGAGCTGGTTCATCTTCTATGGATATATCTTTTTTTAATAATTCTATAGAGGCCCACTTACTTTCTCCCATAGCATAAAGGATTGCCTCGTCTAGCTTTTCTATTGTCTTTGGTGTTATGGTAATCCTACTATGCAAGTCTGTATCGTAAGTACAAATTATATCATTACTTTTAAGAGCAATAGTGTGAGGCAAGATACCAGCAGTATGACCATCTATACCTATTCCAAATATTCCAATCTTGTATTTTGCCTTATTTAATTCATGAGTCATAATATCTTTTGTCTTTTCTATCGTTTCTTTCATATTTTTATTTATAAGAATAGGAATCATCTTAGCTCCTTTTATTTTAAAACCTGCAATTTCTAATTTAAACCAATTAGAGTCTGGGTGACCAACAGGACCATATCTCTCATCTACTAAAGCTACAACTAAATTATCAGATAATTTTTCTTTAATTTTTTTTGCAACAAGAACTTCCATTGGAATAGCAGAACCACCAGAAACAAACCATAGAACTTTTTTACCCTCTTCTAATTTTTTATTAATAGAAGAGGCAACAAAGTCCGCAACTTCCTTCATGTCTTTAGTTGTTTTAATATTTAAATTCATAATATATTATATTTTGCACCTAAATGTATATTATACCATTATCATAAAAATTAAACCCAGACGAAAATAAGGCCGTTTTACGGCCTTATTTTGTTTATTTATTAACTGTTTACTTGATGGAAACCTGCTCTATTCCCCATGCCATGACCTCTGCCCATTCCTCTACCCATACCATTTGCATTCCTTGCTCCGTCTGAGGTCCTTAGTCCCAATTCCTTGCGAATAATATTGGCTTCCTTTATCTTCCCTTCTTTTGCAAGACTCCAAGCTAGAGCGAATTTAGAGAAATTATCTTTGGTTATGACTTCATCTACTCTTCCAACTTTATTTTTGACGAGATTTTTCCATCCTTCATAATCATTATTTGTCATAACCCTAGTCATATCTGATTCAAATTCTTGACTATAGTTTGGTCCCTTTTTTGTGTAGTCTCCTTGATAAGCGAAAGCTGTACCAGAAACTCCCAATCCTAATGTCAAAGCCAATAATCCACTCATTATCAATTTGTTTCTATTTTTCATTAGTTTTTATTATTTTGTTATGTGTTCCAAAATAATTTAAATTTAGATTTGTAAATGTAAGCAATCGTCATTACCTACACTTATAATACGCAAGGACTTTGTATTTTATCTCATCATCTTTCTCATTCCTATCCAAGGCCGTATCTCATCTGCAATACAAATAGTCTCAAGACATCTACCTATAATTTTTATTCTTTCACCTGTTTCTATTTCTACCCTTCCTCGAAGATATACATCTTGCATATTTATAATCCAAATAAAACCATTGGAATCAATAACTTCTATTTCCTCTCCCATAACACGTATGATTTTACCAGAGAGAAATCCAGCTTCTGGATGAGACCAAACTTCATATCTGTTGAGCATAATATGACGATAAATCGGTGCTTCATTCTCTAAAGACTGCTCTATGAACCTACCTGTGCCAATTAAATAAAATAAAGAACCAAAAACAGTTGTGGATATCAAGTAAACACCCATAATTAAAATAAAACCACGCCTATGTCCTAAATATGTTTTTCTATAATAATATTCTCCTAAAATAGTAAAAACAGCTAAAGAAATTAACCAAAAATAAGGCAAGGTTCTAAATATAAAACTAAATCCAAATTTATTATATAAATCCCAATCATTATTGAACAAAGCTGATAAAATGAGAGAGAAAGTAAGAGCTCCAATTATAAATGAGATAGCAACTAAAACCCAGAAAAGTACTCGCTTAATACTAAAAATATTACGTGAGATCGGTTTTATCCCCTCTTCTTTTATTCTTTCTAGTGCCAATTGACTTATATTTCTATTCTCCATGTTATTTTTTTAATAATATTTTACTCACTATGACGACTATACGCTAACTCCTATTAATTTTTCATACTCTTCTTTAAAAAGTTTCTTGCCTCTGGATATTAAATTTCCAATGGTGCTAGTAGGCTTCTTTAAGATATCAGCAATTTCAACATAATCCTTTTCATCTAAAAATCGTAAAACTAAAACCTCGCGATATTTTTCGTCTAGATGAGATAGAGCAATATCTATCATTTTTCTATCAAGAGAATTATCTATATCCCCCGCCATATCAAAAACATCCCCAAATCTTTCCAAGTCGCCGATTTCTAAATGTATAGTTGGCCTGACAGCCTTTTTTCTTATCGCACTGACGGCCTCATTGTGAGCTATTCGATATATCCAAGATGAAAATTTAAGCTCTGGATCAAAACCATTTAAATTATAATACGTCTTAATAAAAACCTCCTGGAGAACATCTTCAGCATCTTCACGGCTAAATTTTGAAATTCTTCCGATGTACTTTAAAAGCTTTTCTTCATATCTCTTGGATAAACAAAAAAAGTGGTCGGAATCTTTTAAGGACAATTCGACTAGTTCTTCATCTGTTTTATTGTCGCAGGATTCCATATTTACCATGATCTATGTATTATTACGTAAAATGACTCTTTTTTATCTCAAAAATTAAGATCCGATTATTTTATCAAATTCACTTTCTTTTAGATATTTCTCTCCGACCACTATCTCTCTTAATGTTTTATTATTTGCAATAGATTTTTTGACTATCTCTCCGACAATATCATAACCTAAATAAGGAACGAGAAGTGTTGCATATGCCATCCCATTCTCTAGATGATATTTACAATTTTCCTTATTAGCCCTTAGTCCTCTGACACATAATTTATCAAATTGACCAATTACCTCCAAGGTCATTGTTATCGATTCTATTAGAAGATCTACAATAACAGGCAACATAACACCGAGCTCCATTTGGGCACCAGCGACAGCCTTCTCGATAGCAATATTATTTCCTGAAACTAAATAATACATCTGATTCACAGTCTCTGGCATCACCGGATTTACTTTTCCTGGCATAATTGTTGATCCTTTTTGTAATTCTGGCAAAATTATTTCACCTATCCCTCCACGGGGACCAGAAGCCATAAACTTGAAATCATTGGCAATCTTTGAAAGATCAACACATAGGGCTGTAATCATCTGAGAAATAATCAGGAAGTCAGTTTGTCCACTAGTCTTGGCCATTAGATTATTGGCTTTCGTAAATTTAGCGCCTGTTATAATATTTAATTCTTTATAAACTTCTTTGATATAAACAGGGTTGGCATTGATAGAATTTCCAATAGCAGTTCCACCTAAGTTTAAAGTTAGACACAAACCCTCTACTCTCTTTATCTCTATTAGATGTCTTTTTAAATTATCAGTATAGACCAAAAATTCTTGACCCAGAGTTGTCGGCACAGCATCTTGCAAATGTGTCCGACCAAGTTTATTTATATTTTTGAATTCTTGTGATTTTTTTTGAAAAGATTTTATAAGTGAAGATAAATTTAAATTTAAATTTTTTAATAAATCATAAATAGAAATTTTCAGAGCTGAAGGATTGACATCGTTCGTCGATTGACTAGCATTCACATGATCATTTGGATGAACTTTGACTTTATTTTTCAAAGACTCTGTTGCCATACCTGCAATTACTTCATTGACATTCGTATGGCTAGCCGTTCCCGCGCCACCCTGCAAGCTAGATAATGGGAACTGGCTTTCATATCCCCCTTTTAATATTTCATTACAAGCCTTGATGATAGCATCCCTGACTTCTCTATTTATATTCCCAGCTTTATAATTAGCTACAGCTCCGGCTTTCTTGATCTTCGTAATCGCCCAAATAAATTCCATCCTTGTCTTATTCCTTGAAAAAGGGAAATTCTTTAAGGCTTTTTTAGTTTCTTCACCATAGTATAATTTCATAAAAAATGATTAACTATTAGTTATTTATATATCTATATATTAACATAAATAAGCAAATTTTGAGTACTTGTATAAAACCCTTTATTGGTATAAGATTTCATAGAAAGTTACTAAAAACAAAGAAAGAGAGGATATTCTAATGAGAACTATACCCAATAAGCAAATAGGTGTTGGTTTTATCACATACAAAATAATGAACGCAATAAAGGCTTCCATGAGTATATTTATATTTTTTGAATTTGGGGAAAACATAAATAGCTTGATTTATATGTGTTCATTTACATTTTTTTTCACAATCTTTATGATATTTTTTTATGATTCAACACAAGTTGATTTCTTGTTAGTAGAAGCTCGTAAAATAATAGATAGAGAAAGTAAAATTAACTGGTTTAAAAAAATACTAGTAATGATATCAATTATGACGTATGACTCATTCTTTGTTGTAATATATTACAGGGATGGATCATACCAGTGGAATAATATTCCAACTATTAAAATTTATTTATTATTTATTAGTAGTATATTTATAACCAATTTAATAGGATTCATTTTTCTAAAACAATTATTTTAAAGATTCATCTAGTCTCAACTATTTGGATCTTTTTATTTAATTTCCAAAAGTCATAAAATTTGAACTTTCGTATCTACGTACTGAATTTTTAAAAAGTCTAATGGCAATATAAAGCCAAATAAATGACCCCACTCCTATATATATAAGATTATGAAAAGATAAATTTTTCACTGTCTCTGTGGGAATAGCAGCAATAAGAAGCGAGGGAATTATAAAAGTAAATATAAATCTTGTAACTCCATGAAATGCTCCACCGTGGAAAAGGGTCGGTGTCATAAATAATTGGAATACACTGTCAGTAAAGGAACTGGCATCAACAAAATAAAAAGAAAGACCATTGATAATAAGTGACATTGAGAAAAATATTATGGCACCAAAAATTATTAATAAAACTACAAATATTATTTGAACAATAGTTATGTGTATTAAGAATCCATAAACAGAAAGACAAATAATTCCGAAAATTGCGTCTCCTATTGCTGATGGACTAAATGCAGATGTTGCTACCCTGAGAATTAAGTTCTTAGGGGATAACATGAATCTATCAAAAGACCCCGTCGTCACATATTCTGGAATCTTTTTTGTACCCATAAATATAGAAACGATAATACCATAGGATAATGCCGTAAAACCATTGAGACCTATAATATCATAAGTGGTCCATCCCCCTATAACACCAACTGATTTAACAAAGTAAACCCAAAGAAATACAAAAGCGATATTATTTATCGCCATACCAATAACATTCATCAGGAAGCTGGTGCGTAATTCTCTGCTACTTTGTATATTCTTTTTTATTGCATATAATGCAAATTTAATTTCTTTCATCATATAATTTTATCCTCCATTAACAGATACTTTTCCTCGTGCTTTCTTAAAGAGCCAGATAAGAAAAATCCCTAAGGTAATAATCCAAAAAATTTGTATACCCATCAACTTTAACCAATCAACTTTCCATGAGTCATATACAATATGTGACACAAACATTGATGCTCCAAATGGACTATATATAGCAATTTTATATAAATAATCTGGAAACAAAGCAACGGGAAGATATGAACCTCCTAGAATCATTACAAATTTATCATTAATCCAGAAAACCGGATTTACATCTTCTATCCAAAAAGCCAAAAGCCCTACAATCGAATAGATGATGAAAGTAAGAATCGTTGCAAGTATAAGCTCTAATATTAAAGTAGGAATAAATAAACCTATAGTCATCGAAGCAGGCACGCTAATCACTAGTGCTAAAATTATAAAACCTAAAAATCCTATAAATATAAAATTGTAAAAACCGAGACCAAAAGTCCACCATATTTTATATGAAAGATAAGATATAGGTTTGCATAAAAAAACTTCTACATTACCCGATTGGACATCTTCCATTATGAGTCTAGATATTCTGCGTAGATTAAAATTCGAAAATGAAAAATAAAAGAACATACTCCAAGCGACAACTATAAAAGTTACCCCATTTATAATTCCACCATTTAATTTAAAAACGTACCAATACAATGCGAGTAAAACTCCAAGTCTCGAAACGAGAATGAGCATATTGGCATACAATCTATTAGGATAGTGAAAGCTATCCTTAGTAAGGGTATTTATTATTTTAAATGCTAGTCGAATCCCTTTCATAAATATTTCGAATTACTGTTTCTAAATCTGAATAATATACATCTATATCTTCTATATCAAAAATATCAAGTAATTCCTTAAGAGAATCTTTCACACTAATTTTATTTATATCTACACGGATCGTAATTTTATTCGGCTCTTTTGTTAAATATTCTATCCCATGTGTTAAAACCGGAAAATCTTTAAATTTATGAATAGGAATTATATCAATATATTTCTCACTAAAGAATGTTTTAGTTAGATCTTCGGTGGGCAAATCTTTAATGAGAGTTCCATGATTTATAATTATCGTCCGATCACAAAGAGACTCTATGTCACCTACATCATGAGAAGTTAAAAATATAGTTGTGTTTTCTTCTTTATTAATCTTAAGTAACAAGTCACGAAGAGACTTCTTGGCAACGACATCTAGCCCTATTGTAGGTTCATCCAAGAATATAATTTCAGGCTTATGAATAAGAGAAACTGCTACTTCTGCTCGCATTCTTTGGCCTAAAGAAAGTTTTCTAACCGGTTGGTCCATAAAAGATTCGAGCCCAAATATTTCTACTAATTCTTTGATACGGATTTTTATTTGTTCATTTGTCATGTCATACATAACTCCATAAAATTCTAAGGAGTCTGTAAGTGGTAAATTGGGAAGTAATTGTGACCTCTGTCCAAAGACAGTTCCTATACGATAAGCTAACTTTTTTCTATCTTTTGAAGGATTTAAACCCAAGATATCTACGTCTCCCCCCGAAGGGAAAAGTATCCCCGAAAGCATTTTAATCGTTGTAGACTTACCTGCTCCATTAGGCCCTATAAAAGCTATCCTTTCTCCTCTTTTAACATCAAATGAAATACCTGAAACTGCTACGACTTTTCTTATCTCAGGATAGAATAAATTCTTCAACCAACTATATTTGGTATTTTTAACTGGGAAAGTAAACTCTTTGGATAGATTTTTCACAGAAATTATATTCATGTTTTTATTTTAACATATACAAAACAAAAAACCTTGTTCCAAAAGAGCAAGGTTTTCAGCTATAAACAATCAATAGAATCTTATTTTTTTATAAAACCCTCAAGAGCCTTCAACGCTTCTACTGGAACCATATAAACGACAGTATTACTTTGATCTGAAGCCATATCATTGATAGATTGCAAAGTTCTCAAGTGGAGAGCCCCGGGGGTAGCAGCTAGCATTTTAGCAGCACGAGCTATATTCTCTGAGGCAGCAAGTTCTCCTTCTGAATTTATAATAACTGCTCTTTTTTCTCTCTCAGCTTCAGCTTGCTTACCAATGGTCCTTTCCATATCTGAAGGAAGACTAACATCTTTGAGTTCTACATTTTGAACCTTAAGACCCCAAGCATCTGTTTCTTTGTCGACAATCTCACGAATCCGATCGGCAATTTTGTCTCTACTTGAAAGAAGCTCATCGAGAGTAACTTCCCCGACAATATTTCTCATGGTTGTCTGAGCATATTGAGAAATCGCATACCTGAAGTCTTCAACTTCAATGATGGCCATATTGGCGTTACTAACTTTATAATAAATAACAGCGTTGACTTTAACTGAAACATTGTCCCTTGTGATAGCATTTTGATCGGGAACATCAACAGCTTTTGTACGAATATCAACCTTTTGATATCCTTGGATAACTGGCCAAACAATTCTCCAGCCAGGTTCCATAATAGAAGTAAATTTACCTAGAGTAAACTTCACTCCTCTCTCATATTGGTTTACCTGACGAATACTTGTAACCACAAGTAAGAATAGACCACCTAAAACATATAAAATTAATGGGGACATATAAAATGTATTAGTTATTATAATACGTAAATTATACCAAAGATATTTGACTTAAGCTATCAATCGTCTATTTCTATTAAATTCATAATCTCCTTATTTTTCTCAATTTTTTGACCCTCTTTTAGAAGAATTTCGGCTTCTTTGGCTGAAACTAGAGAATCTAACAAGGAAGTATAAGCCTCCTCATGCTTCCCCTCTTCATCTTTCTTATCTGCATCATAAAGATAAGCTTTTGCCTGATCTAGCTTTTTATAAGAATCTTCTGATACAGGATCATTCGTTGTTTTGTCATTTACTATTACTGAATTCATATTCTTGTCCGCATCTTCAACAATAAATCTAACCTTGTCCTTTTTTTCCTTGAAATTTTTTATTTTTTTATCATTTTTATTATTTGAACTATCTTTAATCTTATCCGCACTTAACCTTGCTGTGTTTGATATTTTGATATCAGAAATATCTGCTTCTGCTTTTGCTTTTGTTTCTATTTCTGTTTCTTTTTCTATCTCTATATTTTTTTCTTTCTTGGATTCTTTCTCATTTGAAAGAACGTCTAGAACCTTTGCATGAGCATTCATTTGCGCCCTAAAATCTGTAGCAACCGTACTCATTTCCTCATTTACATCTTCTGAAGTAGATTCATTGATAGCAAGATTTAAAGCATTGGTGTGTTTAGTTAGTAAGCTATTTATTTTGTCTTCTTTTATTTTATCAAGTTTTCCTTGATTCACTAAGGTCTCAGCCTCAACGAGACGCTTGGTAGCTAGGCTACTTTCATATTTTGCCTTTTTATTTAAAGAAAATTTCAGAGCTCCACCTATTGGTTCAACAACATTAACCTTTAGTGGATACAAAATACTGTCTGGTAGACTATCTTGTGATGCAAAAACTACTCCTCCACTTGAAAGAAGTATGATCAAGGGAATTACTATATAATAAACTAATTGACTCTTTCTAGTTATTAGTATAAATGAATAAAAAGACCAAGGGCTCTTTATTGCCTTTGGATTTACATTAGAAGTACTTAAAATATTATCAATTATATGCTTTTTCTCAGCATTAGTCATGACAATATTTTTTATTTCATCTATTCCATTTTTTAATTTTTTATCATTCATCCCGTTAGAGATAGTCCCTCATTAGATGGGACGTACCTTAATTAAATTTATCTAATAATATAAACAAAACTTATTTTTTTATAATCCCGTAATCTTACTAAAATCATCTCTAACGGGATCATATATTTAACTTATTTAAATCATCCTTACTATAACCAGATACCCTCCTTAGTTCTTCAAGTCCACGATTAATTCGAACCGAAGCAGCATTAGCTGAAACCCCCAATATTTCTCCTATCTCTGGCGGTGACAAATCTTCGACAAATCGTAAATACAGAGGTTCTCTATAAGACTGCGGAAGCTCATTTATTTTGTTTAAAAGATATCTGCCCTCAATTCCACTTATAAGATTGTCGGTTGTAATATCATTCGCTGGATCATACCCCTCTTCTTCGTCAGTAGAAGCCATATCTTTAAAAGGAATACTTTTCTTTTTGCGATAATAATCAATAATTAGATGACGAGTTATGGTAAAAAGAAATGCTTTACTATTTAAAATGTCTTCGTCTTTCTGTAAACTTTGCCATAGACGCAAGAAGGTTTCCTGGACGAGATCTAGGGCTTGATCGCGATTAGATACACGAAGCAAACAAAATCGGAATATAGCATCCGATTCATTCTTGTATATTGCTTCAAATGTACTCTTTTTATCTTTCTTCATATATTAAAGACGGACATGATACACATTTCTTACATTGTCCATATACTAAAAGTACAACAAATTGGGGTAATTGTCTATGTAAGAAAACTGGCGATGACAACGTCTACTCCAGTGTAAGGTCGCTTATTGAAGAATTTTTATTCTTCAGTGCACATTATTATTAGTTTAAAAAATTATTAATTGTATATGAAAAATTATAAAAAATTAATTGTAGGTTCTATTATGACTGCAATTATGGTAGTAAGCCCGGCTATGAGTTTCGCAGATAATGACAAAGACAAGGGCCGTGGAGAAGAAAAGAGAGAAGACAAAAAAGAACAAAAAGAAAACCAGAGAGAAGAAAGGAGTGAGGAAAGAAATAATAAATTTAATAACTGGTTTAGTTCTGGTTGGTTCAATGGTAAAGGTCCGAAAGTTGCAATTAGTGTCCCTGTTATAAGTGACTTAATTGTATCTTCAAATAAAGGAAGTAAGGCTACACTAAAATGGAATACTGACGTTCGTTCAAATAGTTTCGTCTGGTATAGTACTACATCCCCCGTTGATACATCTCTCAGTCCGAACATGAAGCGTAACGATCGAGTTTTAAAGCATAAATTTGAAATAAAAAAGTTACAGCCAAACACAAAATATTATGTAATAGTTGGAGGTGCCAATAATAAGGGTATGGTGAAATCGTCTGTTGTGTCATTCACAACTGGAGCAGTTATAACCAATGCAAGCGTACCTGTGATAACAAGTGTCGTAGGTCCTGCAACAATAAAGACTGGTGAGACCGCAAGTGTCACAATTAATGCATATGATCCACAAAGTAAGATATTAACTTACGGAACTGACTGGGGAGATGGTAATACTACCACACAGTTAGCATTCACTGGGTCTGTAACAGTAACCCATGTATATAATATAGTAGGAACATATGTTGCAAAATTCACAATTACAAACAGTGATGGTAAAAAAGTAACATATCCAATGAAAATAGTAGTAACCGCAGTTGCTACCACAGACACAACAGCTCCTGTAATAAGTGGAGTAACGACAACAGTAACGGGTTCTATCACTACAGTTTCATGGACAACAAATGAACCAGCTACATCTAATGTATTTTATTCTATTGGTACACCAGTAGATGTTAATGCAATACTCACACCAAAAGTAGTAAGTGGAACACTTACAACAAATCATTCGTTAAGTATCCCAAGTTTATTATCAAGCACTCTCTATCACTTTATTATTAAGTCTGCTGATAGTTCAAACAATGTAGCCGTTTCTAGTGAAGCTACGTTTGCAACAAACTAGAAAATTATCAACAAAGAATTCATAAACAAAAAACCGATACAACATAAAACACCCATCAATGGGTGTTTTATGTTGTATAAAATGACATTGTTGTATATGAGGGAACATATATTATAACACAACATTTCATTATTTTATGATATTTAAAGCCCTAAATTTGCTATAATTAACACATATGAACATCAGTTTAATAGACAAAATCCGAACTATTATTAATCCACAAACATACAGAGGAGAGAAGAGTTATATCGACAATATTTTAATTGAATACAAGAATAAACGTCCAAATTATGAAGAATTTAGATCAGCTTCGCATAAGGCCATTGAGGCTCTTTTAAAAGAACAAGGATATAAATACCAAATACTATCCCGAACCAAAACCCCAGAAAGATTGAAGGAGAAACTTATTCGTAAAAAAGAAGCTGGTATACAGTACAACTCTCTTGATGATATTGAAGACTTGGTTGGTCTTCGAATTATTTTCTATACTGAACATGATAAAGAAAAGTTCATAAAAAAAATTAAAAGTGAGATGAGTGGGCTTCTAAAAGTAGAGGAAATAGAAAAAGATAATGGCTATCAAGCTACCCACATCATCATGTCTTTCGGTCCTAAAAGAATAAAACTAAGTGAATATAAACATTTTAATAACTTGAAAAGTGAAATACAGATTACTTCCATCCTCCACCATGCTTGGGCTGAGATTGAACATGATCTGATCTATAAAGATATCAATGGTTTGAAAAATCGTGATCCAGAAAAATTTGAAATAATGAAACACCGAATGACGCAATTAATGGAGAGATATATCAAGAAAGCAGCCCTTGAACTCGAAGACATCATCAATGAAGACGTTGAATGATTATTCTTACTGTAGTAAAACGGTCCTCGCGAGTCAATTTAAGCAAATTTGACAATATGTATTATTAGGAATACTGTAAAAGAAAAAGTTAACAAAAAAATAAATATAGATATGAAAGACATACTAATTTATCTAAGAAATCGTGTACCGGAGACACACCTTAGAGTATGGGGGAATCCTGTTTATTACGAACTTGATTCTAGGTTCCCCTCTACTACAAAAAAAGTAATTTTTGTTATTGTTAATAATTGCCAAATGGTGGCATTTATTAAAACCGAAAGTAAAAAAAGTATCTATTTGAGATTTTACTATGAAGCCCATAATTATGTCTTTGGGCAAATAGTAGGGCCAATAAGTAAAAAATTGGCCCTTGAAATCTTTGAATCTTTAAGATCTGAACCCTCGGAATGGAATTATTCTAAATTTGAGGAATTTGGATTTGAGTATATTTATGAAAACAATGAAGAGTTGTTTAAATTATACCAACCACTTTTTTCAAAAATTTACAGTAGAGTCTTTAAAACAAAGGACCTCAAAAAATATGTGAGAGAATTATAACAACAGGGAGAAAACTAACGTTTTCTCCCTGTCTTTTTATTACTCCCCTTTCATTCTATGTTCCTTTTTAATTTTCCAATATATTTCTTCTGAGCCAGGTTCGATTTCTTCCCCTCTATCTTTAAATAGATGAGCAGGGTATTTTAATTTAATTTTCTCAAGTTTGTCTAATACAATTTGACCAGTATCAAATTCTAAAAGCACACTCATATCTAGACAATAAGTCAGAACATCTGCCAGTTCCTTCTTTATTTGCTCCATTTTTTCTTTGTCATTTTTTACTTCATCTAGGCTCTGATTTGTCCACTGAAAGAGTTCCAGTAATTCGGCAGACTCAATGGCAATAGATTTTGCAAGGTCTCCAGGCCTTAATTTATGCCAATTACGCTCTTCTAAATATTGCCTTATTTCGCCTTCGTATTTCTTCATAACATTATTATAACTCAAACGAACAATTTGGTACAATACGAGAATGAGTAAAGTTTCGCAAAACCTTTTCCTACATGCTGATGGGGACTCCTTCTTCGTCGCATGTGAAATATCACAAAATCCAAAATATAAAGGGATGCCTGTTGTCGTCGGTGAGGATAGAGGAATCGCTGTTGCAATGAGTTATGAAGCCAAGAAGCTTGGCGTGACTCGTGGTATGCCTGTATTTAAAATAAAGAAAGAGTTCCCTAGAGTTATAATTCTTTCGCATCATTTTGATCTATACAGAAATATTTCTGATAGTGTTTACCGTATTATCTCGTCTTACCTTGAGTCTGTTGAAATATATAGCATTGATGAATGCTTCGCTATTGTAAAACATTCAGACATTGTTCATGCAGGCGGTGCAGAGATGCTATTAAAAACAATAAAAGATGAAATACAAAATACTCTCGGGGTAACGTATTCATTCGGCCTTGGACGAACGAAGTCACTTGCCAAGACTGCTTCGAAATTAGAGAAACCAAATGGATTAGTATTACTATTGAATCAACAAGATGAAGAGCGCGCACTTAAAAATACTTCAATAGATGATGTCTGGGGTATCGGAAGGCAAACAATTCCCCGTTTAAGAAATATGAGTATGAAAACTGCATATGATTTTGTAAATTGCTCAGGTGAACAAATTGAGAAATATTTCTCACTACCCTTGTATCATTTACAACAAGAACTTTCTGGTATTCCCATGTATGAATTTGATGCAAATCCTGATCCCCGAGATCAGAAGTCCATACAATCAACAGCAACATTCAAGCCACCTTCTAGCGACCCAAAAGTAATCTTTGCTGAACTTTCAGAAAATATCGAAAGTGCATGTGAACATGCACGTAGACTTGAGCTGATGACTAACTCTGTATCATTTTTTGTAAAAAATAGTAATTTTGTCCATCATACTGATGACTGCCACTTGCCACTATATACAAACACCCCTAATATGATATTGAATAAAGTTGAACCATTGTTGTACAAACTCTTAAAAAACGGTGAGAAAATTCGCTCGACTGGTATTACCTTGCGTAATCTACGTCGTAATGAGGATGTACCCAAGGATTTATTTGGTACACAAGATACATCAGAAACAAAGAATATTATTGAAGAAGTAAGCGATAAGATTAGAGATAAATTTGGACACAATGCAATCAAACATGCCTCCTCACTAAAGGGCAACGGAAGACAACGAGGAAATTCTTTCCCAGGAGTGCATTAAAAAATATTAAATTTGTAAGAATTTTAGTAAATGATAGACGAGTACTCCAGGCCATACAATTGACTTCCCTATTGCAAGCATAATAGCCCCAAAAGAGACAGCCCCTTTCAAGAAATAAATTAATGAACCTATGAGAGCAAGCCCATAAATACATCCTCCTCCACCGTTTGATATATTATTTTTCATATGTATATATTATATCAAATTTTTAAATATTGAATAAATATTTAGCAAGAATGGTCCTTGCTAGTTCATAAATTATAAGTTTAATTAAAATAAGGAATCTTCCACCATATACCGGGATTAACAAAACGTAAATTTTTATTAAAAATCAAATACATCTATATTTTCTTTTATTCTTTCTGGTGTAGTGCTCTTTGGTATTAAAACTGTGCCCCTCTGTATACCCCAACGAATTAATACTTGCGCTGGAGATTTTCTATGATTTTTTGCAATTTCTTTTATAGTCTTATCCTCAATTAATTCTGGGAATCCCTTATCTTTATAATTACCAGGAGATCCAAGCGGAGAATAAGCTGTGACAACAATATCATTGTATTTACAAAATTCTATTAATTCAGGCTGTTGTAGATACACATGTAATTCAATCTGATTAACAGCAGGTTTTATTTTGGCATAAGAAAGTAAATCATTAAGCATAGGTGCAGTAAAATTTGATACACCTATAGCTTTTGCAAGGCCTGCCTGCACAAGTTCTTCCATTGCTTCCCATGTCTCTCTAATAGAAACTTTTTCAGTAATTAAAAAACCATTTTCGTCGAGTTGTTCATTCCACCTCCCCGTTGGATTGTTTGTGAGTGCATCATTGTAAGGGATAGCTATCCCCCAATGCATAAGATATAGATCTAAATATTCAAGGTTTAAATCAGCAAGAGTTTTCTTACATGCCTTTCGTACAGATTCTTTATGATGCTCAGAATTCCAAAGCTTACTAGTAATGAAAATATCTTCCCTTTTTACTTTTCCACTTCCAAATACTTTTATAAAAGCTTCTCCAATTTCTTTTTCATTACGATATATAGCTGCGCAATCGATATGATGATAATCACACTCAGAAAGTGCATATTCAACTGCCTTTCCTGCCTTATCTGGTACAGATTTCCATGTGCCAAGACCTATTATAGGCATTGTAGCACCTGTATTTAAGATTAAATTAGTATTTGTTTGGTTCATAAATTTAAATTAATGCAATTAACCGAATAGGTGCTTCCGTACCTTCTTTAATCTTCATTGGTAAAACTAAACTTTTTGATCCGATCGGTGGTAATTCTTTTGCATTTGCAACATTCTCTACAAGGTATTTATTACCTCCTAATATCGCATGATGAACTGGGAATCCATTCTTTCCTGTATCTACAGATAAAGTATCCGTTCCTATCCCTGCAATATTTCTTTGGAGAAGAAGTTCAGCGGTGGATATGTCCATACTAGGAAATTTATGATCATTATTATACTTCTCTCTATTATTCCAATGTTTATCCCAGCCAGTATAAAAAATCACAAAACTATTTGATTTAATTTCACTATATTCTTTCTCAAATTTTTCAACAACTTCTGGCAGAATTACATAATCTGCATTTGCTTCTTTACTAACATCAATTACAACGCAGTCTGTTGCTAATTCTTCAAAATTTAATTCATCTATCGTTCTTCCGTTTGGTACAACATGTGCAGGTGCATCCATATGAGTACCCATTCCTGCACCACACTTTATTTTTTGTATACGAAACAAATCTGGAGGCGTACAATCTTTGTAATCTGTACTAATAGATAATTCAAAACCACAACTTCCATCCCAAGAAGGAGCTTCGGGTGAAAGCTTATGAGTTAGATCTATTATTTTAAATTCTTTATTCATGATTATATTATAGGTTTAAATAGTTCTCTCAATTCTTCTTTCTTATTTGCATCAAATTTTGCCTCATATAAATGATTTATGATCTCATGTTCAGAAAAATTCTTTTTAATCCCTTCTTCGATTAATTCATCTAAGGTCACAAACATTAATTCTATTTTTTCTCCTGAATCTAAATGCGGTACATCTATCTTTCTTAATCCTTTTGCGATAAATGTATATACTACCCAATCAATCTTACTAGTTGGATGTTGAGCATCCCATAGGATAAATTCGTCAGCTTCGTAACCACTTTCTTCTAATAGTTCTCTTTTTGCAGCAGTTAGTATGTCTTCTCCTTCATCTACTCTTCCTCCCGTAGTTCCAATAAATGGTTCTTTACCTGGCTGTTCCTGTTTAGTTAGAATAATCTTCCCGTCATTAAGTACAGGGAAAACAACGACAGTATCAGATCTTTTTATCTTTTCAAAAGTTTTCTTACTTCCATCAAACTGTTCTTGATCCCAATGATAAACATCGAACAACACACCTTGAAAAACTTTTGTGGCATGTTCTGGTATTGGTTGTTTTGATTTTGGTCTTTGAATATTCATTGCTTTATTATATCAAAAAAAACACCTCTCCGGCATTATTCCAAAAGTATTGCTAAAAGCTCAGGGAATTTTTCTGTCTTCATGTGATTTAATATAAAATGTCCTTTCCCAGTAAATTCTTTTATTTGGAGATTCTCTACTTTTGATTTGAGCATATCTATACTTTTAAATATTTCAGAATTATCATCAGTAGAATACATTATGATAATACCATTAGTCCTTGAAACAATGTTTGGGTCAATTTCGAAATTAAAGAAATTAGGGTCAATTTTTTTATTTGGATCTAACCATGGAGCAACTAGAACAACCTTACCTACTTTTTTATTACTCTCACTCAACCATCTCATAAGGAAACCTCCACCACAACTGTGTCCAACCAGCATCGTATCCAGATCGGGTTCAAATTTGTCTAACAAATCCTTCCATTTTTCATAATTAGGCTCATAAAAACCCGGCATCTCAGGAGTTTGTGCTTCAATACCGTTCAACAATAGCTGTCTTTGAAGCCACGGAAGCCAATGATCATTGGAAGATGAAGGACGACTTTCGTCTAAAAATTCAGATTTATTATTATACCCATGAATTATTATTGCTGTTTTCATAATATATATTATATATGATATTTCAAAAATGTTGAATGTAGTAATTATATAAGTTTTTGTGCCTATAGCAAGGACCATCCTTGCTATTTCTTCTATAAAATAAGGTCTCATTGCTGAGACCTTATCATTTATTAGTTCAAGCAGATATTCTTGTGAATCCTGCTTCAAGAAGATTAGACACACCACCCCAACAACAGGCTTTGCCTTTTACTGAAGGATGGTGTATTACGTACCATAGTGCAGGCTCCCAAGCCTTACCATATGCAGGAGCAACACCTATAAATGTCACCGTCTCTGCACCTTTTGGATGAAGAGCTGTTTCTCCAGCCTTGAAACCAAATCGCATACATACATGATCTGCTGTATCAAACTCGATTTCAATATTGTCTGTAGTAGGAAACCTTCTAAAGCGTTCGTTTTCTTCCATTTAGTCTTCAGATTTAAATTCTAAAACTTCATGATCTTCTCCTACAAAAACAGGAGAATCTACCTGATTAACCTCAGTGAAAGAGTTAGCAACACCAACAAAGATACTCTTTGCTTTGTTAGTGAAACCAAAGAAGCGCTCTGAATTGCATTTTGGACAATCCATATCACCATAAATATTGCTACTTTTTGGTGTACCACAAGCCAAACAAGAATTTTTCATACGGTAAAGATTAATTGGTTTATTTTATTTATACAATAGCACTATTAGGAATTAAAGCAAACACAAAAAGAAGCACTTGCTACTTAGAGCTATCACACTTACTTAAAATACTTTTAATGAATTCATCCTTTGCTTTAGCATAAGCTTTTCTGTCATTCTGGTATTTAATAGCTAACTTTTGTTTTAGATTATCATATTCTTTTAGGACTTTATTATTTTTTCTTAGATAATCACGGTATAATAGTGTTTCCTTGTACCTTCTACCGTCTATTTCCATAATGTGAATAAAATGCGTTATAAAACTTGGTTTATTTTCACCCAGCTTGATAGGCAAACCTCTTCTCATAAGAATTTCACCGTCTGAGTTATTTTCCTTGATTGAATAATGCGAGAACTTGAATATTTTATCCTTAACTTTGTCCATGTCTTCTAGTGAATGAACCCCAATAGCAATATCAATTATTGGTTTTGCGGACAAGCCTACAATTGAAGTAGATCCTACATGTTCTATTGATATAGCAACATCACCAAAAATTTTTTTCAAGTTTTTTCTCTCTTTATTAAACCCTTTTTGCCATTCTGGATTATATTTTTCTATCTTAACAAAGCCCTTTTTAAGACCGAGTTCTTTTTTCATAGTCTCATTATAGCATCTCACGCTATATGGAATAAGTGTTAAATTTATAACATTTATTTATGAAGGATCATAGCAAGGACAGTCCTTGCTGCTCCATAATTACCAGTCTCGAGCATTATTTAGGCCACAAAGTTATCTGAGAACTATCAAACTTATCATTTTGATTTTCAATTATCATTTTTCTAACATCTCCAACAATATTTCTAACATCTTTTGCACTCTCATGATTTTGTAGTCTAAGCATAATATTGTTCAACAATTGCTCATCTTTTATCCACAAAGTTAATTCTAAAGACATTCTATTTAGATCCTCAAAATAGTCTTTTAACTCTTTATCATTTAAAATATCTACCTCTTTTCCTTGATACTTTATCCATCGAGCAAACAATTTAGCTATAGATTCTGCTTTTTGTTTTTGTAACTGAATAAATTTATAATTTTCAGTTTTCTGAGCAAAATAATAAGATATATAACCACCTATTAATCCACTGGCTATTGTTATAATAATTGTTCCTATAGTATTCATTATTTGTTTTTAATATTTTTATAAAATCACAACGACGAGTCTCTAGCACTATAATTAGTTAATATTCTGAGATTTTAATATGTCAAGATTTTCAATTATTTTTTCGTAATCTTTTTTGCTTTTAATTGTTGAAAAATTAGAAATAAAAATATCTTTCTCGTGTATATTCATGTATGGTGTTGCTGTATTTAGTTTTTGATAAAAATTCGTTGTTAGTTTATTTATTAGTGAAAGTTGTGTCTGCTGTATAAACATAACAAAAAAGAAAAAAGTAGCAAAAGTTATATCGAACCAAAAACTTTTCTTAATTTTTTGATCATTAATTATTTTATCTGAGTATTTAGATTTTATATGTTTAACAATAATAAATACACACAAACCACAAAATATTCCAATCATCATAGCAAACATTAACTGGGATTCATAATTATGAAACCCTTTTGCAACTTCTTCATATATAAATTTATCTCTATATTTATGAAAAAAATCTAAAATCCAAGTTGTAATATTTATAAAAAAGTTTTTAAAAAATATATCATATAAATAAGTAGCAATAATAGATAGAAAAAATGTTCCCAATATTCCTAATGCGATTCTTAATTTTGATATATTCATGATTTATATTATATATCTAAACAATATAAATTAATAGGCTTCAACATATCCCGAGCTATTCACGACTTGGCTGCCGAACAGGGAGCGTGAGTACACTTTTCTCGACTACCGTCGCGGGTGCTTTTCAATCTTCGATAACGAAAAGCCTTTCTCATCCCTGACGCAAATGAAGCAGTTCATTTGCTTTCGGCATCAAAAATTGCCTAAACAATTTTTGCTGCCGAACAGGGATTCGAACCCCAATTTTCTCCTCCAGAGGGAGACGTGCTACCATTACACCATTCGGCAAGATTAAAACTTTAATTATTCCAAACTCATAACCATTCGGCAATTATTTAACATATTACCACAAAATGCTAAAAATTCAATTGAAAGTCATAGGATAATAAGGTAGAATGTAACTCATGACTACAGAAATAAAATATGAGCCTAGGCACATAACGACAGATGATATTAAAAATGGTTGTATAACTCTTACAGGAGGAGACGGAGAAGAAACAAAGCTCTGTATGATACAGGAAGAATTCCGTGATGGAATAGATACTGTTAAGGATATTGGACCTTCTGTTACCTTTTACGGTTCAGCAAGATTAAAGCCCGATCACCCTGAATACATAAAAACATATAATTTAGCAAATAGAATAGCTAAAGAATTAGGATATATAGTTATAACTGGTGGTGGAGGTGGCCTTATGGAAGCTGCTAATAAAGGAGCATTTGATGCAGGAGTAGAGTCAGTAGGTCTTACTATTCGACTTCCTCGTGAACAAAGTACAAACCCTTATGTGACAAAAGAAGTTCCATTTCATTTCTTCTTTGCAAGACAAGTCTCTATGCAATACACAACTGAAGCTTGTATCTACTGTGCTGGAGGAACTGGTACAATGTATGAATTCTTTGAAATGCTTACTCACTTACAAACTGGCAAGGTAGGACCGATTCCTATAATCTTGTACGGAACAGAATTTTGGAATCCAATTAAAAAGATATTGGAAGAACAATTTGTAGAGAAATACAAAACAATCTCTGCCCCTGATCTAGAAAGGTTCATAGTTACAGATGATGTAGATCAGATATTAGAAATAATAAAATATAGTAAAATAAGAACTGGGGAGGATGAACTTAACTAGGTTCTAGTTTCTAGTGATTAGGTTCTAGTAGAAATGCTATCCAAAAGCCCAGCCGACAAAGTCGGCTGGGCTTTTACTGACCACTAGAAACTATTTACTAGAACCTAATTTCTTGCATGCTTTTATAAACGCCGTAAACAATGGATGAGGATTTAATGGTCTAGCCTTGAATTCTGGATGAAATTGGGTACCTAGGAAGAATGGGTGCTTACTTTCTGGTAATTCAGCTATTTCACAAAGCTTGCCGTCAGGTGAAAGACCTGAAAAGACCAGTCCTGCACTCTCCAGAGCCTCCCTGTAAGCATTATTGACTTCATAGCGATGTCTATGACGCTCTGATATCTCTGATGTTCCATAAGCCTTTTGTGCCACTGTCCCCTTTGTTAATTTGGCAGGATATGCTCCTAAACGCATACTACCTCCCATATTTTTACTTTCAATTTTAGCCTTTTGGTCCTCCATAACATCTATCACAAGATTCTTCGAGCCTGGATTTATCTCACGAGTATTGGCATCTTTCAGGCCCAATACATTCCTTGCATATTCTATAACCATGAGTTGCATACCATAACAAAGTCCAAAGTAAGGAATATTGTGAGTTCTCGCATAATTTATGGCCATGATGATCCCCTCAATTCCACTCTCACCAAAACCTCCTGGAACAATTACTCCATCGTATTTCTTTAGCATAGATACTGGAATCTTTTTGGATTCGAAATCTTTAGAATTTACACAAGAAATATCTACACCAACACCTGACTCATATGAAGAGAATTTCAATGCTTCAAGAATAGATATATACACATCAGAAAGGACAAAGTCACCTGAATCAAAATACTTTCCAACTACGGCTATTTTTATCTTCTCTTTACCATTCTTCGTCTTAGATACAAAATTTTTCCATTTAGTTAGATTGGCTGTACGCTTGGGTAAACTAAGGACTCTCTCAAGAGTCTCCCCCATTTTATCTTTCTCAAAATTTATTGGAATATCGTAAATACTTTTGACATCGGGAGCAGATATGACATTTTCTTCAGAGACATTACAGAATAGGGCAATCTTCTCTTTGCGTTTTTTATCAAGAGCTATAGGTCCACGAGCAATTATTATATCCGCTTGAACTCCAGCGGAGTTTAAAGTCCTTGAAGCGTATTGAGTTGGTTTTGTTTTCATTTCCCCTAGATTTGAAGGTACTGGCAAATAAGAAACTAGCACAAAGGCTACATCAGCTGGATATTTCGTTTTGAGCATACGTGCAGCTTCAAGGAATAGGACATTTTGATATTCACCCACAGTTCCACCTACTTCAATTATAGTTATATCGGAACCAGTTATCCTCGTTGCTTCTTTAATCCTATGAATAACTTCAAGTGGAACATCGGGAACAACTTCAACATTTTTGCCTTTGTATTCTAGGTTACGCTCTTTGCGAATAACTTCTTGATACACACGACCAGTCGTCATATAATTTGTACGACACAGATCAACCCCTAAGAATCGCTCGTAATTCCCCATATCTTGATCACATTCATCTCCATCGTCCAACACAAAGACTTCTCCGTGCTCTGTCGGATTCATGGTCCCTGCGTCAATATTTATATATGGATCAATTTTTATAGAAGTTACTTTGTAACCTCTGGACTGCATAAGGAGGCCGATAGAAGAGGCAGCGACTCCCTTCCCAACGCCAGAGATAACTCCACCAACTACAAAGATATACTTACAGTTAGATAATTTACTCTCTAGCTTTGATACGGATGATTTCATATTTTATTTTCTTCTTAAATATCTACTAATAGCAAAGAAACTGGAAATACCTCCGAGGAAAATTCCGGAGCCAAGCATTATTATAAATAATTGCAAGAAATTTGATTTGTAATACTGATAAAGATTGATACCTATAAAATCAGTCATGTGATTTCCTAACCAGATAGAAATAGGGATGAAAATAATAATCGAGAGAATAGAAGCAGATATTCCTACTAATATACCTGAAACTATAAATGGGCCCTGCACATACTTCAAACCAGCTCCTACCAACTTCATGACGCTAATCTCATCTTTGGACATGTAGATAATTAAGCGAATTGTATTGAAGGTAATGATTATGGAAATAATAATGAGAACGAGAGAAACAGCAAAGCCTAAACTCTTTGCACCTTTTATGATAGATGTAAGTCTATCAATAACAATTTTATTCTGGTGATAATCTATCTTGTCTATAATAGTAAGAGCTCCTTTTGACAAAGCATTATCACTCTCGAAATATTTAGCAATGCTCTCGTATTGAGAGGGATCATTGGCTTTAATATTCAGTGATGCTCCTAGTGGATTCTCGTTGAGCTCATCTAGCGCTTGTAAAGTAAGATAATCATTGGCATGTTTGTCTTTAAAATTGGACAATGCATCTGATGCGCTTGTATATGAAATACTATTAATCTCTGGTAATTTAACTAAAGATTCTTCAACTTTCTTAATAGAAACCTCTTCTGCTCCTGGTATAAAGTAAATAGTGAGATCTACCTTTTCTTTAATGTCATTGAGGGATGCATTGAGAGATGCTTGGACAAATATAAGTGATGTAATTACAAATATCGTGATCGTCATAATGAGAACACTAGCAATCGAAGTAAAGCCACTTCGTACGAAGCTATGCCATCCTGACCTTATAATTCTTTTAGCATGAATTAACATATATTCTATTTTAACATATATTTACCTTCTTTATCATCTCTGATTATGCGACCATTTTCAAGAGTTATAACTCGTTTATTTATTTGGTCTACTATTCCCTTGTTGTGAGTAGTGAGGATCACAGTAGTTCCTAGCGAATTAATCTTTTTAAGAATGTTTATGACTTCAGCGGCATTTGTCGGATCAAGATTACCAGTAGGTTCATCTGCTATTATTAAATCTGGCTGAGTGATTATAGCACGAGCAATAGCTAGACGTTGCTTCTCTCCACCTGAAAGCTGATGGGGGAAATGAAAAGCTCTATTGGTAAGATCAACAAGCTCTAGGACATGAGGCACATCTTCTATGATATCTTCATCGCTCTTCCCGGTTGCTTCCATAGCAAAGGAAATATTTTCATAAGCTGTCTTGCCTTGTAATAAGCGAAAATCTTGAAAAACAACACCAACCTTGCGACGGAAATTCATAAGGTCACGTTTAGAAAGCTTGTGAATATCTGTAGATTCAAAAAAAACAGTTCCAGATGTTGGAGCCTCTTCGGCCAGTATAAGCTTGGTGAGAGTAGTCTTACCTGCTCCTGAATGTCCAACGATAGAGACGAATTCTCCTGCAGTAATAGACAAGGTTACCTCTTCTAGGGAAGAATTATCTTTATATTTTTTTGTAACATTATCAAAGTAAATCATTAATTCTCTAATTTTATCACAATGTTGCCTCCGCAACAATAAATTCATCTATCATGCCACTTTCGAGCACGGCGTCAACATCCCGAAGTTCTACTCCTGTCCTATGATCCTTGACCATCTTGTAAGGATGGAGTACATATGAGCGGATTTGGCTTCCCCACTCTATCTCTGTTGTCTTTGAAATGGAGAGTCCGGCCTTTTCTCGAGCTTCGTCAACTTCCCTTTTCTTGAAAAGCTTGCCTTTTAGCATTTCTATTGCTTTTTCACGATTCTGCTCTTGGGAACGTTCTGTCGAAACTGCTACGGATATACTGGTAGGTAAGTGAACGACTCGAACGGCTGTTTCCCTTTTATTTACATTCTGCCCACCAGGGCCACCTGACTTTGAAAATTCAATTTTCAAATCTTCTGGGGGTATGACTATGACATCGTTGTTCTTTTCTAATTTAGGAATAACTTCAACTAAAGAAAAGGAGGTATGCCTCTTCGCATTTGCATTAAATGGTGAAATGCGTACAAGGCGATGGACTCCAGACTCATTCTTAAGCGTACCATAAGCACTCTTGCCTGTGATTTCTATAGATACATTACGATACCCTCCTACATCATTCTTGTTTTCATGAATTAATGTTGCTTGCCAGCCCTTGTTTTCAATATATTTTAAATACATATGAAGAAGCATTCCCGAGAAGTCCTCCGCATCATCTCCCCCAGCCCCCGAGAGAATAGAAAGGATAGCATTACCTTTATCGTATTTCTCACTGCCTAAAAGTTCATCCTTAAGTTCACCCAATTTCTTAATAGATTCTTGGGCCCTTACTTTATCAGACCAGAAATCCCCCTGGATCATATCATTCTCAAGCTTCTCTATTTCTTTTTTTATCCCTTCTGTATCTACTACCATTCTCCTATCATACCAAAATGTCCGATTTTTCAGAAATTAAAAATGAGCGGGGATAAAATCCTCGCTCAAATTTATAATTCAACTAATTAAAAATGTTACTTTTCAAAGAAAGCCATCAGGCAACCATTATTGCCAACAAAGTCATACTCAAAAGTGTTTACACCAAAAGCATAATCACCTTCTTCTTTTGTGTATGTCCTTAGAAAAGGAATTCCGTGATTCCCATCAGAAGAAGTCCATAGATTTTCTTTTTTATCAAAAGAAAAAATTACTTTATCTTTCGGTAATTTTTCTTTCATTAGATCATACACGAGAGTTAAACCTTGAGCTCCAACCAAAATGACATCTTGATTTTTTAAAAAAGCCAAACATTCTTGACTTGTTGCTCCTTCAGGATTCATTTCGAAAATTTTAACAATGTAAGTTTTCCCAGAGACTAATTTATTAGTAACTTTAGCAAAATTTTCACTTGTTAAATTTTCAACAGATGAATAAAGCTTATCTAGCTTTGCTCTCTTCACCGATACGTCAATTTGATTATCGTGATCGTAAGAAGTGGGAACAGTAAATTCAAATTCTGCAACTGGTTTTGAATCAATCTGCGCCTCTACTCGTGCTACATTGAAAGCACAAAAAATAACAATTAATGCAATAATTTTTTTCATGGCTATAAATTTAAAGAGTTAAAAAATTGATTTTTAGTTAAAAATTGTTTTCTTTAAGATTATTCCTTGTGGTCACTATTGTCAAGAGCAGATTTTAGTTGTATGTATGAAATTGTATGTATGAAATTTACGAAATTTTCATGGTTTTTTGTGTTTCTTTGGTTTTTTATATTAAATAACTCCGAAATTAAGAGAATGTTCAGAGATCTACACAAACTTATCAGGCAAAATAGTTTGAGAATAAGATTTAAAGTAATTTACTATATCATCTGGATTTTCACATACATGGACTAATTCTTGTATTTTAATCTTACTAAATTGCTTTTTTTGCATTTCATCAAAAAATGAAAGTAGAGTATCGTAATAATGACTATGATTTAATACAATAATAGGTTTGTCATAAATTTTATTAGCTTTTCCTCCTACGATACTCATTATCTCTTCGAGAGTCCCATACCCTCCTGGAAGAATCACAAATCCATCAGAAATATCACTAATTGTACGGATACGTTCACCCATTTGATTTGTCCAAATAGTTTTATCAAGATTTTCAAATGCCTTATATCCTTTTGTTACACTTTTTAATTCTTCAGACATAACACCAATCAATTCAGTGCCACCGGCTTCTTTGTAACTTTTTGCAAGCTCGGCCATCATTCCATATTCAGTACCTCCATACACAATACTAAATCCTTCGCGAGCAAGAATCTCGGCAACAGTACGAGTAAGATTAATATATTCTTGCCCGACCGAGAGTGAAGATGTAAGAGTTATTCCTATTTTCATATAAGTATATTGTATCATATACTAAAATTTTCACTAAATAATATTAGTGATGGCCTGTATAAAATATTCACAATATGTCTAGAAGCATTCACAGGTCCGACCTGTGACAACTAATATGCACCTTTATTAATCCACACAAATAGGTCTTTTGCATGATTACAAAGGCAATACTCAGGAATAGACTTTTTATCTATTATTCCCTCTTCTTTCCTCTTTTTACCAAAATAATCCTGAAAACTAGAATATTTATAATTTTCTAGAAAATCTTTAGCTTTATTCTTGTCAAAAATCCCTTTCTCTTTCCAATCTTTCTGAATTAACTTTATAGGGTTTAAGTGTACATAAGAAAAAATATAATTAAAATAATTTTCTTCTCCTATGTGTCTTGATTTAAACCTACCCTCAAACAATCCTCCTGTTCTTTCATACTTTTTATTAAAATACATTACATATGCAGTAGAAACCTTTCTCATGAATTCTGTAATAGGATTATACTTCTCGGTACACAGGTCGGACCTGTGACAAATTAAAATTATGTGAAAATGGTTCGGCATTAAAACCCAAGAAAGAACAGAAACTAGGGGTTCTCCTCTTTCGAAATCAAAAGCATCTATTTTACTTCGTATTACAGAATATTTAAATTTGAATTCTTTTTTGGAGTTACATATGTATAATAGCTTTACAAAACGATCATAATCTTCTTCGTCTAAAAAAATTTTCTTTTTATCATTTCCACGATTATACAAATGATAATATTCTTCTGGAACTAAATTTTTATCTCGAATAGCCATATCTATTATATTATCATATTAAATAGATATGTCACAGGTCTGACCTGTGCGCAACTATTAAATATGTTTTTATGATGATGTGTGAGGCAAGGCCTCATACATCATTCCTAAAATTATTTTATTTTTGTGCCCTGATTTTCGAAGTTCATGAAGGAGCGGATGGTGACTTCAATGTTTTCGTTTAGGCTTGAGATAGAATCAGGGCGAACAACGAAGGAATTGTTCTTTACTGTATTTTGTATATATTCCTTGCGGGTCATCTGGTCTATTAATTTGGCTTCAGGGTTCTTCACAGGGTTCTCCTCGTAAACTCCATCGACATCCTTCCAGTAAGTAAGAGAAACCTCCCCACCAGACTCTGAAAGAGAATTAGCAAACTCTGCTGCTGAGTAGTCACTACCATCAAACCCGACGACTGTATTCTCCCCTTTTTCATCACGACCGATAAAACCTTGAGTAATGAGAATATCTCCCTCCTTAAAAAATTCTTTAAAATCATTTTTAATATTTAAAATTTCGGCTTCTCTGTAATTACTGTCGGTTACTACATACTCTCTCGCATCAAACCATTTATTCTTTATACCTAAAGTATTTATATACTTACTTAAAATCTCCGAACTAGCAATTTCGCCGTATTGCAATACTGATGCATAAAATAAGTCCTTTCTATCTTCTGATTTATAAAGATTGATAGTACCTTCTAATTTACTAAACAATAGTTCAAAATTATCGATCACCGCCCCCCTATCTGTCTCAGAGAATAATTTAAAAATAAATTCAGTGTGGTACCTCTTAAATTCATTCATACAGAGCGATATCATGAGAGTCTTTAATTCTTCGTCTATTTTTACTTCTGTTTTTATTATGAAAATAAGTCGAAGAAGTCTAGTAATACCTGCCATGGCTGAAATAACAAAAACAGTTCTATGACTTTCTATCTTGTCTTTTAATTCGTTAAAAAACGATTGAATAATATTTGAAACAAAAAATTTACCCCCACATTTAAATACTTGTATTTCCATATTAAGAATAATTCTTCTCGTTATATACACCTAATAATTTCCCCAATATAGCGACTGCATTATAAGCAGCCCCAACACGAAGATTGTCTGAAGCTACGAAGAATTCAAAGACATTCTTGTTGTTGATATCTTGGCGGAAGCTTCTAACTATTACATAATCTTTACCAACTGTATCATAAGGACCAAGAGGTTCTTCGGAATATTTGATCTGGGGTGCCTTTTTTAGAATATCTATCAAGTTTGCTTCATCTTGTTCTTCTTTAAAGAAAACTCGCATCATCGCACTATGCCCTCTTGCCACAGGAACTCTACAGGATTGAGAGGAGAACTTTACCGACTTACCTAAAATCTTTGGAACTTCAAACATCATCTTAGCTTCTTCATCATTATATTTTGGAACGGTACTACTCATAGCCGAGGCAGGAATTATATTGTTTGCAATATTTGAAACAAACGAAGACATGGAAGCTTTTACCCCGTCGTTATTTTCTAACTCTTCTCTTAAAGCATTTATACCTTTATACCCTGCTCCTGAAACAGACTGCATAACACTCACCAGTACCATATCTACACCCATACTAGAGAAAGGAGCGATGGCAATAGCGATCATAATTGCAACACAGTTTGGATTGGCAATAATGCCAGACTTCATATTTAAATCTAAAAGAGGGTTTGGAATACTTGGAACAATAAGTGGAATTTCGGGGAAAGTTCTCCATGCAGATGAATTGTCTATGACAATAGCTCCCCCTTCGACAAATCTGGGGGCAACTTCTTTTGAAAGAGTTGCTCCAGCTGACATGATCACATAGTCTGGCTTTTCTAAAATCGCGTCTTCAACAGATATTACCTTGACTTCTTTTCCTAAAAAAGAAATAACCTTCCCTACAGATTTATCTGAGGCCACAAACAGTAGATTGTCCACGTCTATATCGGGAACAATCTTTTTTGAAACTAATATATTTAAAACTTCTTGCCCTACCAAACCAGTCACCCCTACAATAGCTAGTTTTTTGTTTTGCATTTTTAAATTCTATCAAAAATAAATCTTTCTAGCAAAAAATCCCTATTTTTGCTAGAATTTATACATTAAAAACTATTTAACTTTTAATACAATATATGCGTATAGCTATTATCGGTCTTGGTTCTATGGGAAAGTCTGTCAAAGAAATAGCAGAATCTAAAGGACACAAAGTAGATATCACCATAGATCCCAACAACAAAGAGGCAACTCATAAAACTACAAACGAAGCACCCCTAGAAGACGTTGACTTAGTTGTCGACTTTTCGGAGTCTTCATCTATAATAGAAAATGCCAAGAGAGTAGCCCTCGCAAAGAAGAATCTAGTAATTGGAACAACTGGCTGGTACGAAAAACTACCTGAAATTGAAAAAATTGCAAAAGAAAATGATATCGGAATAATGTGGTCAGCCAACTTCTCTATCGGAGTAAATATGTACTATCAAATAATAGCGAAAGCAGGAGAGCTAATAAATGAGTATGATGAATATGACATCTGGGGTACAGAACTACATCACAAGAACAAGTCAGACTCCCCCTCAGGTACAGCTAAAGAAATAGCAAAAATACTCTTGGAGAAAATAGGAAGAAAAAGTGAAGTATTTTACGACAAACTAGATAGAAAAATAGAACCAAATGAAATTCACTTCTCTTCAACACGAGGTGGGCCTGTAAACTTCAGTCACACTGTAGGTTTTGATTCAGCGTCAGACACTATCACTATCACGCACAGTGCAAGAGACAGGGGCGGGTATGCACTAGGGGCGGTCAAGGCAATAGAGTGGATGGAGAACAAAAAAGGTCTATTTAATATGAATGATTTTCTAAATGAAAAATAATATGGAAAACAACAAATACAAAGGTGTGTGGACAGCAATGATAACCCCCTTCAATGAAGACGGGAGTATAGATTGGAGATCTTTCGATAAGCTTATAGAAAGACAAGTGGAAGCGAAAGTAACAGGAATCATAATCAATGGAACTACAGGAGAGTCCCCAACTATAACCGATGAAGAATGTATAGATCTTATCAAAAGAGCCAAAGAAAAAGTAGGTGATAAGTGTTTTATAATGGCAGGGACTGGCACGAACAATACGAAGAAGTCAGTCGAGAAGACAAAATCTGCAGAAGAAGCAGGAGCAGACATAGTGCTACTTGTGAATCCCTACTACAACAAGCCTACTCAAAAAGGCCTCTATCTTCATTTTAAAACAATAGCAGAATCCACTAGTCTTCCTGTATTTTTGTACAATATAAAAGGACGTACAGGGGTAAATTTAGAAACTACTACTTTGTATAAACTAGCCACAGAAGTAAAAAACATTGTAGGGGTTAAAGAAGCTTCGGGAGATCTGAACCAGATCAAGTCTGCGTGCGAACTAGAGTTAAATGACTTCACTGTTCTCTCAGGGGATGACAATATAACACTTGAAATAATAAAAAATTACGAAGCAGATGGGATCATATCAGTCGCTTCAAACATAGTTCCCAAAGACATGGTAGAAATGGTAAGTAGTGCTCTTAAGAAAGATTTTGCAAATGCAGAAGAAGTAAATGCAAAACTAGCCGACTTATTCAAAATACTTTTCATAGAGACGAATCCAATCCCAGTAAAGTATGCATCATACAAAATGGGACTATGCCAAAATATTTATCGACTTCCAATGTGTGAAATAGCTGAAGAGAATGGAGGACAGGTAGAAGCAGTACTTAAAAAGATGGATATTATAAAATAATTTGCTTCGCTTTAAATTCAAATAAATTATGAATATAACAGGCTCAGATAAATTAAATAAAATAGGAGGCTACGCTTTCGATGAAGTGAACAAAATAGTGGCTAAGCTTAAAAGTGAGGGGGTAACTCCTATAGATTTTGGAGTTGGAGACCCAACAGCCGAAACTCCAGAGTTTGTGAGAGATGCTGTAAAGATTGCCTTAGATTCATATTCAAAAGCTGGGTATCCAAGCTATATAGGCCAGAAAGAATACAGACAAGCAGTCTCCAGATGGATGAATAGAAGGTTTGGAATAGGGATAGACGGTGAGACTGAAATTTGCTCAACACTTGGCTCAAAAGAAGCAGTATTTCACTTTCCACAAGCCTTTATAAACGAGGGTGACATTGTCATACTTCCAAACCCGGGCTACCCTCCTATGAAGACTGGAACAATATTCGCAGGGGGTATACCTTACTTTGTTTCTTTGAAAGAAGAGAGTGACTTCTTGCTGGATTATCAATCCATACCAGAAGATATAATAAAGAAAGCAAAAATAATTTGGATTAATTATCCCAATTCCCCTACTGGCGCATGCGCTACGAAAGAATACTATGAAGGATTGATAAACTGGGCACACAAACACAATATAATTATAGCTGCCGATGAAGGGTGCTATATAGATACATATTTCGACAAAAAACCAATTTCAATACTTGAGATTGCAAAGGAGGGTATCATAACTTTCTATTCTTTGAGTAAGAGAAACAATATGACCGGGTATCGAGTCGGCTGGGTTGCCGGAGACCAGAGAATAATAGAAAAGTTTAAAAAATTAAAAACAAATATCGATTCAGGAACTCCCGACTTTATACAAACTTCTGCAATCTCTGCACTAAATGATGAAGCTCATGCAAAACAGATGCGAGATGAATATAAAGAAAAAAGAGATATAATGCTAGAAACTTTTAAGCAAATAGGTTGGACAAATTGTAAAAGTGAAGCCACTTTCTACCTGTGGCTTAAAACTCCAAATGGAATTAATTCTGTTGAATTTGCCAAACAACTTCTAGATAAAGATATCGCCATAGTAGTCACCCCTGGAGCATGGATTTCTGATGTAGATAAAGATGGATTTAATCCAGGAAAAAATTTTGTAAGGTTTGCTTTAGTACCACCACTTAAACAAGTGAAAGAGGCGTCGGAGAGAATTAAAAAATTCTATAAATAAACTGGAGCCATCCCCGAGTCTCGAACTCGGCACCTATTCATTACGAATGAATTGCTCTACCAGATGAGCTAGGATGGCTAAAACTCTTACTGAATACCATTGGTTAGCTAGTTTGTATACATTTTTTAATTAAATCTAAACAATCTTCGTAAGCATCTGCTTTACCACCAATAAATTCGTTTAAACCGTATTCCTCAATTTTTTCACTTTCCCATAAGTCCTCCTTCCAATCAGTCCTGTAATTGTTCGCCAACACTTCTATTTCTTTTTCTAATAATTGTAATTTTGTATTCATATACTATATCCTTGATCAAATAAAAAATAAAGTCAACTACTTAAGTCGATACTTCCCAGCCTCAATAAATTCAAGATAACCTTTATCTCTCAAAAATTGTAATTGCTGTCTGATTTTCGGCTTTATATTTTTGTTTTCAGGGTGAATAACAGATAAATCTTTTTCAAAATCATAGACATCTTGTAGTATAAACTCTTTCTTATTTAAAGCATCAATGCAGTTCATAATATCCAAAATCCAACCTTTGGCATCAGCTTTTTTAATTTGCTTTAGAAATACTGTTTTCTGCCATTTTTCCAAAACATCTTTTTTCTCTAGCTCTTTCCCGTTTTCAACATAAAAAATTTGCCCCGCTTTTGGTATTTTTGAAAATAGTATATTTGAACCAACCCAGCCAGCTCGTCTGGCACTTTCTGTAAGCGGTTTTCTTTCTTCAATAATTTCTGATACAAAAAAGTGTTTTGGAATAACAAAAAAATCATTCACATTCCACATTTCGACCATGTACCCCATAAAAAAGAAATTCGGTTTTTGGGACGAATTAATTCTCTTTATCATCTGAGAATAAGCTCCAGCAGAAACTTTTTTACCAATCTTTCCTTTTTTAGATTTTAATTCGAAATCTTCTGAGCATCTTTTACAGTAAAAATCTGCGACAGGTTTATTGTTATCATAATCATAAATACTATTACCACAACTCGGGCAATATATTTCACTCAATACCCAATCTTCAGTTAATACGCGTGCTTTTTGAGAATAGCTTATATACTTATCGGCTATTTCTATTTTGAAAGTTAGGTTCATACATTATTTTCCAAGCTTATCTACCTTTTTCAAGCCTTTCTTTTCATCAGATTTTAGTTTTCGTTCAATCTTTTTGATATCTTCTTCTTTTGGAAGTCTCTCTGGAATAATTCCACGACCAATGAGTGTTTTTCTGACACTACGATTATTTGTAATATGTTCTTCTGAAATAGCTTGTTCTGTTTTTAAATTTTTGTTCTTTGAATTGAAAATAGTGATTTCTGTTGCAAAATCTTTTGCTTTCAAAATAATTGTTGGCTGAAAATCAGCAAGTGCTCGACCTTCCGGAACACCAAGTCGCTTTTTCATTTCTCCAGTTGTAAAACCAAACAAGGCTTTATCCCCTTTACTTCTAATCAATCCAAAATTCTTATCACTGCCAGTTTGTTGATAAATAATACCTGATAATTCTTTTTCAGTTTCTGTTAATTTTTGCCTAGCAGTAACTCGTTCAAATTCTTGTATTCGTTTTTCTATAATTTCAAACTTTCTTGTTTGCACTGCAAAATAATTTTGAGCAAAAGAAATTTCCTCTTTTTTAGAATCACCATTTTGAGCTACCAAATAAGAAGCATATCTAGTAAGCATTATATCTGCAATTTCCCGCTCGCTTCCTGAACCAAGTTTAACCATTTTCCCGACGTCGGCAAAATGGTCAGAAACTACTTGTTTGCTATTTTCACAAGCTATTTTAGCTTTTGATATAACTTTTATGAAATTATCCCACTTGTCATATCCTAAAAGCTCTTGTAAATCACGAGCAAGCCAGAATTCAACTCCCTCACTGGTCTTGTGTGAATTTGATTCAAAGTTGCTTATATGTGATTTTATTATTTCTGTCTTCATATATAAATACATATTAACATAATTTACATATTTTAATGAGTAAACTTAAAACTCACCCTCCAAAAACAAAAAGCATATGGAAATCCTTTAAATCCTTGGGCGGAGCTTCGCTCCGCCCGCCAAAATTTCGCTAAAAACGATGTGGCTTTAATTGCGGAGCCGTCAGTGAGAATCGGACTCACGGTCTCTGTCTTACCAAGACAGTGCTTTACCACTAAGCTATGACGGCTACAATAAAAAAACTAACTACCTAAGAATACTATAGAATAAGCTTATTTTCAATCATTGCAAAAATTATTAATTCGGGTTATTATACTTAAATATTGAGAGAAAGAGCTAGTAACAGTGTTATAAGCCTTTATTAAGGTTTTTTTCTTAAGTAAGATAAACGTTCTTGATACGTTTAAATATATAGCGGGATAGAGAAATTGTATCTCCGAAAGGACTAATAGCGCGAATAACCGGTTATGAGTCTTTGAAAAAATAGATGTTTGTAAAATTTAATATTATATAGCGGGATAGAGAAATGGTATCTCGTAAGGCTCATAACCTTAAGACGGTCGTTCGATTCGACCTCCCGCAACAATTCGGTAAGTGACATACCAAAAACATGTCCATGAACCCGAAGAAGAATCTGGAGCGTGGGACTCATAAGCCCAAGGTCGGAGGTTCGAGCCCTCCCATCGACACAATAAAATGGAATTATTTTCTATTTTATGTTATGTTTTAAAAATGCGGTCGTAGCTCAACTGGTTAGAGCACTCGCCTGTCACGTGAGAGGTTGCCGGTTCAAGTCCGGTCGACCGCGCAATTTAAAAAGAGTAGCTTTAGCTACTCTTTTTAAATTACTCCTAATCCTTCAAAAACATTTTGATATAACTTTACGACGCGACGCGCCTCTATTTGTGTAAAAGGATAATCTAACCCTTCATGAGCGATTTTATTACGAATCAGATGCGCATCCCAAGCCCCCTGGATACCCGGATAGCCGTTTAGCTTTGCCTCTTCTAATAGATCCGACATTGTACTCCCGATGAGCCCACGTTCTTTGAAACTTTCTTCAAGAAGAGAATCCGATTCCATTACTGCAATTCGCCAATCAGATTCATTTGGACTTTCAATTAAAGTAAGGATGTATTTCCATTTTGGATTTAAAAGTCTTTCCATTTCCTTATCTTTTGCCAAAGCATGATTAATCTCGTGTTCAATTTCTTCCCTATCGAAGACTTGTATCTCATACATTCGAACAAGTGAAAAAATTATTACAAAAAGAGCAAGTATTGATATGAGAACTGATATTATTCCAATAGTCTGCCATGTATTTACATCGGTAATAGCTGAAATAATTGGATTTATAGAATTTGCTATTTTATCAAAAACATACTCCATGTTTAAATATGTCGGATCAAAGATAGGCTTTTGATTTATTGTTTGTACAACAGTTGTTGGTTGCATACTTTGTTATTATACTAGTTTTTCAAATTCTTTCCCAATAGTAAAGAGGATATCTTCACGTAAGTAAGGGGCGGTAAATTGAATACTAAAGGGTAATCCACTTTCTGATTTGCCAGAAGGAATCGCTATTGAAGGAATATCTGCTAAATTAGCAGGGGCAGAAAATAAATCTGACAAATACATACCAATAGGATCATCTAATTTCTCGCCAAGTTTAAATGGCAAAAAAGGTACAGTTGGTGTCATAAATACATCAAAATCTTTAAAAAAGCTTGTCAGTTCATCTTTAATCATCTGTCTAACTTTTAATGCTGAATTATAATAAGCGTCATAGTACCCATGAGACAAAATATACGTCCCAAGTAATACTCTTCTACGAGTCTCTTTACCAAAACCACTTCCTCTACTCTTTGCATAAACATCATAAAGCTTGTCACTCTCAACACTTCTTCCATATCTTATACCATCAAAGCGAGCTAGATTACTTGAGGCTTCAGCTTGCATAAGCACATGATAAACAGCAAGAGAATATTTTATGGAGGGTAAGTCTACATCCACTAATTCGTAACCTGCTTTTTTCAATTTATCACAACTTTCTTCGAAATTTTTCATTACTTCTTTATCAATACCTTCTCCTGATAAAAACTTTCTAGGAATACCAATCCTTTTTTGTATTGTTTTATCTTTTATTATTCTCATTTCGTTTGGAATAGAAGTACTATCTTTCTCATCATGAAATGACATCGCATTAAAAATAATTTCTGTATCCTTTACAGTTCTACCCAGAGGACTAACTTGATCTAAAGAACTAGCCAAAGAAATAACTCCAGAACGAGAAATCATTCCATATGTTGGTTTTAAGCCCACAAGCCCACAAAAAGCAGCAGGCTGTCTAATAGAACCACAAGTCTCGGTTCCTAAAGCTACAAGAGCCATATCCCCTGCTACAGATGCAGCAGGACCACCCGAAGAACCACCAGGAACCCGAGATTCATCTAGTGGATTTCGGGTTATTCCATAAGCACTCGTCTGAGTAGAACTTCCCATTGCAAATTCATCCATATTTGTTCTACCTAGAAATATTACACCTTCTTTTTTTAATTTTGCTACAACAAAAGAATCGTAAGTAGCTACGTGATTTTCTAAAATTTTTGAAGAAGATGAAGCAATGTGCCCTTCCATCAAAATGTTATCTTTTAATGAAAAAGGTATCCCCGTCAAGATGGTGGCAGTACCACCCTTAAACATTTCCTCTGCTTTTTTTATCTGTTCATCTATATCATCATAGACTTCTAAGTACGCATTTATTCTTTCATTATTATTTTTAATTACTTTTAGATATTCATCTACTAATTCTCTAATAGTAAAATCACCATTCTTAAAATGATTATGTGTATTTTCTATTGTTAAACTTTTTAAATCAATCATAATATTTGTTTTACTTTAAGATATCCATTCTCAGTATTTGGGGCAAGTTTCATAATCTTATCCGTAAATTCTTCTTCTTTATTTGTGACAACATCTTCTCTCATTATGTTATATAAAGGATAACTTTCGGATACTTTTGAAACTTCTCCTCTAGTACCACCTTCCATAGCAGCTTCTTGCACTTGTCCAACATACGCCAAAATAGCATCAAAATCCTTGGCAATTTCTCCCATTTCAACTTCCTCCATATCTATACGAGCCAGATTTGCTAATTTTTTAATATCTTCTAAGGTCATAATTAGAGAATAACATATTTATAGCATTTTCAGAAATTCGGACTCTGTTATAATTTTTATACCAAGTTTTTGTGCCTCTTTGTATTTACTACCAGCTTCAACACCCACTAACACATAGTCTGTCTTAATGGAAACCAAAGAAGAAACCTTCCCTCCATTTTCTATTATTTTCTTTTTGGCATCTTCACGAGAAAGGGTTGGAAGTGTACCAGTCAGAACAAAAATCTTACCAGTTAGATTTCCTGTCTTTTTCTTTTCTTCAATAATAGAAACTCCATTTACTAAAAGCTTTTCTATGAAATGTAAATTACTTTTATCATGAAAATAATTAAAGACACTCTCCGAAACGATTGGTCCAATGTTCTCTATATTATTTATATCCTCTATGCTTACACTCATTAGGTTTTTTAGATTATGGAAATGATTTGCCAAATCTCGAGCTGTTTGTTCTCCGACGTGAATAATACCAAGAGCGTAAATAAACCGCCAAAATAGAACTTTTTTGTGTTCTTCTATAGAATTTATAATATTATCGGCTGATTTTTCTCCAAATCTTTCCAATCCGGAAAGGTCGGCACTTTCTAGTGTAAATAAGTCAGCACTATCTCCGATAAGTCCTTCTTCTTTTAATCTATCAATAATTTTTGGGCCGATCTCATAAATCTCAAAAGCATTTACAAAGTGTTGCATCCCTCTACTGTTTCTGGCTGGGCAATTTTTATTTGTACAGTAAAAGGCGACAGATGAGGAGTTTCCTGCGAGTCCAGCTTTTCTTTGCTCTACCTTATATTCACACATCGGACAAATACTTGGCATTTTAAATTTCTTTTCTTTACCACCTCTCATCTTAGTCAGAACTTCTACTACCTCTGGAATAACATCCCCCGCCTTTTGAATAACAATCGTATCACCTATGCGAATATCAAGTCTTTCTATTTGATCCATATTGTGCAATGTTGCTTTTGATACACTTGAACCTGCAACAAAAGTAGAATTGAAATGTGCCACCGGAGTCAAAACTCCGGTACGCCCTACACTCACCGTAATATTTGTCACAATAGTTGTCGCTCTTTCGGCTGGATATTTAAAAGCTGTCATATAACGAGGAGCTTTTCCAACTATTCCCAATTTCTCTTGTAAGTCTAATTCATCGACAGAGATAGCAACACCGTCTGAGCCATAAGGTAAATCGGCTCGAATTTTCCCAATATCTTCAATAAAAGAAAATACCTCTTTTAAATCTTGGGCTTTTTTTTCATGAGGATCTAGAAAAAATCCTAAATCTCTTAAAATTTTATGTTTATCGGAATGATTTTTAATCTCTAATTTTTTACCATTATATTCAATAGAAGCTAAATCCCAAGGGAAAAAGTCTAATTTCCTTTCTTGAACAATTTTGGGGTCTAGCTGACGAAGAGAGCCGGCGGCGGCATTGCGAGTATTGGCAAAAGTTGGCTTCCCTTCACGTTCTTGTATTTTATTTAGAGCAATCCAAACTTTTTTGGGCATTAATACTTCTCCATGAACTTCTAGATGAGAAGGATACGGAGGGGTTAACTTAAGAGGAATGCTATTTATCATTTTTAAATTCTCTGTGACATCCTCCCCTATATATCCATCACCCCTCGTTGAACCTTCTACAAAAGCCCCATCTTTATAAATAAGAGAGGCTGACAAACCATCAAACTTTACTTCGCAAAAATATGAGTGCTTTTTATTTAAAAGTTTAGATATACGAGTTTCCCATTCTTTCACTTCGTCATATGAAAAAGTATCATTCATCGAAAGCATCCTACTCTCATGTTTTACTTTCTTAAATTTTGACAAAGGCACTCCAGCAACTCTACGGACAGCACTATTCTCGTCTGCAAATTCTGGATATTTACTTTCAAGTCCATCCAGCTCACGAGTCAGGGATTCATAGACGTCATCTGTCACTTTTGGATTATTCTTTACATGATATTCATTTCGTAATCTCGAAATCTCCTCCCGAAGTTTCAATATTCGATTTTTTATTTTTAGATCTTCCATTTTTTAATATGTAATTTTAATTCCACGTTCAACAGTCCTGATATTATCTTTTTTGCATTTATTGTACCCTCTTGTCACTATCTCGGTCGAAATAGGACCCAATGATATATCTTTATTAACATCAATACGAAAACATTTAGAAAGTGATGTTTCATCTTGTGGGTATAACGTGTATTGATTTGCACTAGGACTGTTAAAATCTAATGTGGTACCCGCACATGTAAATGTAGTATTCGTATTATTAGGATCTAGTACTTGAACTTTTTCGGCATATAAAGCACATTCAGACCCTATATCGGCTTGATAAAAAGCCGTTGTTGAATCTCTTGCGACAGAAGAAAGAATAGCTTGTTTGTATGCAGAAGTAGACAATCCAATAGTAATGGCAGTAATAATACCCACAATTACTACTGTAAATAATATTGCATACCCTCCATTATTTATTTTTCTATTTTTTGTTTTCATTTAATTTTGCCAATTTAAAAGACTGATTGATAACTCTTGAGTCTTTGTGTTTGAAGTATAATCAACATTCCTCCATTCTACTTTTGCAGTAACTTTAACTTCATCAGGATTGGTAGGGTTTATAACCATAATTATCTTTCGATTAAAAAAGCTGAGATTAGTGTTGTCTGTACTATAATAATAGAAAAGTGAAGAAGTTAAAGTAGGATCATAGCTTAAAGATTTACATCCTGCTGTATCACACTCAGAAATGTCAGGACTGGATAAGTTTTTGGCTTCAAATTTGTCTATTTCCAAATAACAACCTTTATCAGAAAAACATTTAGTTTTAGCTCCATTACTAATATCATATCCATATCTCTTTAAGAAATTATTCCAACCTCCATTAACTAAATCATCTTTCATTTGAAATGCTATAGTATCGCGACTATTGCGTATTGAGTCAATAGCTTCCTGCAAAAGATAGTTGGCTGTTATTTCATTGTTTACATATCTAGCATGAGAGGCACTGGTTGCAGTAACACCCAACATTGAAGCAACTGAAACGGACAAAATGAATACCGCTACGAGTGCTTCGATAATAGTAAACCCCGACACTAAATTTAGTGTCGTATTTTTATTGTGTCGCTTTATTAAATTTGTAAAAAATTTGATCTTCATATATTAAATATTATATTAAAACTGTTTGAAATACTACACAATAACACTAAATTTGGTGTGGGGGTAAAGCCCTATTATTCTGATGACCTTTGTGTAGCCATTGATTGAAGTGTGAATGGTACCTCTTTGCCTTTTATTTTTACAACTCCATTCATCAAAATTTCAACAGAAGGTTGAATGGTATCCGTAGGAGGAAGTTCTGATCCTTTAACATAAAACTTGAGTTTCGTTACATTAACATTTGATGAAACTATATCCGAACAATTAGTAGCAAATACCTCACATCTCTGTAGGGTAAAGGTTCCTTGATCAACTCCATTGACTACTCTTTTCTTCAAATAATATCCAACCCTCGATGGTGGATTTACTCCCACTTGTTGTGGGTTAAAAGTAATAATATCACCAAAAGTTCCGGCGGGACAATCTCCCACAAAGTAAGGAGTCATATTCCCCCCACAATAAAAATGAGTCCCTGTACGAAGTTCACGCGTCATAGTTTCCATAGCAAGATTTACATTATCTACAGCAATTCTCAATTTTTGAGCAGATTTTGATGAGTTTGAAGAAGTAACAAGGGCTCCAACTCCCATAAGCATGACAATTGTAAATAAACTTGTAGCAACCATAAGTTCTATTAGAGTAAATCCTTCCTTATTCTTTTTTAATTTGTTTAAAATATTCATATTATTATTGTATACTTATCTGTCCAGTATTTTGAACTGAGATAACTTTTTCTTTGTATTCATCACCTGCTCGGCCATTTGATATTTTAACTTCAACATATGAAGCAGTTTCACAACTACTACTGACCAATCTCTTGTAGCAGAAATCTGCCTTGGGGTTTGGGCGAGTAAAAACAATATCAACAGAAGAAGTTTCTGAATTAGGGATTAAATTTCCAGACGCATCATATGCTTTTATTTCTTTTATTTCATCTATACTTAAAATATTAAATAATTCCACACATTCATTAGACCCATCACATACAGTTCCAGTCGGATTATACTCTTTATTTGGAGAAGAAAATAATACAAAAGATCTATTTGACCCTTCTAAGTCAGCGCCACCTGTATTTACAGAAAAATGAATACCATAACTGTAGTTAAAATCTAGATTTCCAGTTGTATCTTTGGCCGCACGAGCCCCAATAGCAAACCCTTGTGCTTTACGGATAGATAGGGCTATATCATCTGTGAGATTTTGCAGAGAAACAGTAGAGCTAAAATTACCATAATTAAAAATTACAACCCCAGTAATAATAAGAAAGATAGAAATAACAACCATCAATTCTACAAGGGTTAGGCCCTTCGAGTACTCAGGACTGCGTTTTAAACAAGTTGAATACAACTTAATAAAACGGGAGCCCTTCTCTGTAGATATTTTACAATTATTTATTATTTTTTTAATATTTCTATACATTTATATAATTAATTAAAACTGGAATAAAGAGGCTAATGAAAAAATATTTAGACTAAACAGAAAAGCTATCAAGGCTCCTATTATTAGAAATGGGGCAAATGGAATCTCCGTCTTCATACTTATTTTCTTAAGAGTAAAGAACATAATAGACAAGCTTACTATAGCTCCAATCCAAAAGGCCAATATTATCGAAGCAAGTCCAATCGAAAGACCCAGCATCCAACCAATTCCTAACATAAGCTTTGCATCGCCTAGACCCATCCATTTACCCTTTGACACTAGCCACAAGAAAGCAAAAGGTAGGGCTAATACTGGTCCTGCTATAACAAAAGGAATCGATGGCAAAATAAATAGAGGTCCAATACCAAAATGATTTATAAAGAGAGAAAGAAAAGAAGTGATAATAAAAATAACAACAAGCTTATCTGGAATGACCTTATGACGAATGTCATAAACAGAAATAACTATTAAAATTGAAAAAATAAAAACATAAAAAGTAACAAGGAATAGATATAAAAACGGAGCAAAGAAAAGTGCTGGGATGAAATGATACGCTATTAGGACAAAGATCAATCCTGTGACAAATTCAACTATAGGGTACTGATGAGATATCTTTTCAGCACATCTTCTGCATTTACCAAGCTGAAACAAGTAAGACAAAACTGGAATAAGCTCGTACCAACGTAGCGTACGACTACAAGTCATACATATTGATCTCCCTTTTGTAATAGCTTTGCCTGTGTTAAATCTGAAAATAACAACATTCAAAAAACTTCCAATAATAGTTCCTAGTAAAAAAATAAAGACAAAAATAAGAATATCCATACATATAGTATAACACCCCCCAGTAAATTTTGGTATAGGTAAACACCTATACCAACAAAAAACCAATCCGGTATGCGGATTGGTTTTTTGAAACTGTAATAGTTTATTAACAAGCGACAGCACTTGCTGCAAGAACAGCAGATTTCTCTTTGGAAACACCTGTACTATCTGAACAATACATCTTAGGTGTACCTGAAACACTAGTAGACAGAGGTGCTTCTACTGCCCAAGCATCAGCTGAATCATGACACAATGTTTGGTTGTATAAACCAGCGGTAGCCAAAGTTACAGAAATGGTATTTGATATACCAGAAGAATCTGAGGCAGCCTTAAGTAATCCTGGACCAGTAGTATCACCAAATCCATTAGTTGCTTGAGTTGCAGCACAAATACCTGAATAACTTTCAGCTGTAGAATAATAAAGTTCTGCTTGAGCTTTCATAGCAGCAAGCTGGGACTTCACAGCTGCATCTTTCCCTTTATCACGAGCTGAAGAAAGAGAAGCAAGAACGACTGAAGCTAAGATACCAATAATGGCGATAACAACTAAGAGTTCAATAAGCGTAAAACCTTTATTTTTTTTCATAATTTATTTTCCGCTTTTATGCGGATCCGCTTTAGCGGAAAATATAATAAACTTATAATAATTTGTCTTTTTTACAAAAGACGCGACCTTATTTTAATAATAAAAACTACTATGATGAACAAACCGTATCAGCAGCAGAATATCCTGGAGCAATTGTAGCGACTGGTGTCTGTGCGGTACCTGTTATTGCTGTAGCGGCACCAGTTCCTCCTGAAAGACCTGAATATCCGGTACTATCAGCACAATAGAAGATAGTGGAACCCCCTGATACTATAGATGCTTCTACTGCCCATTTAAGTGGAGCTACACCAACTGCAGTGTCCTGTGAACATTTAATACCTGTTACCTTAGAAGCTGTAGTATTTAGAGAAGCTATCAATGCTGCTAAGCCACCCTGAGTTGCTCCTGCACTACAAACATTTACAACATACTTACCGTTACTTGTTATTCCTATTTCAGCCTGAGCTCTCATAGAAGACAATGTTGATTGCATAGCGGCAACCTTAGCCTTTGTTCTAGCACTTGTAAGTGAAGCGAGAACGACTGAAGCCAAAATACCAATAATGGCAATAACAACTAGAAGTTCAATAAGCGTAAAACCTTTATTTTTTTTCATAATTTATTTTCCGCTTTTATGCGGATCCGCTTTAGCGGAAAATATTTAAAACTTATAATAATTTGTCTTTTTTACAAAAGACGCGACCTTATTTTATAACAAATATATTATATCATATAAGATTATTAAAAGCACAAGATTTGGCACCTGTGGACAAGTTTTCGGTAATAATCTCCAGAAAACTTGTCCACAGATTAATCAGTAATTATTATATTCCTCCTGCAATATTATAAATCGGCATCAAGACTGAAGTGAGGAGGAGTCCTACTCCTAAGCCTAGAGCAACAATCATCATAGGTTCAATGAGACTGACCATTGTATCAACTGCTTCGTTTACCTCTCGAGCATAAAATTTACCTAATGTTTTCAAGATACTCCCCAGTGACCCTGTTTCTTCTCCAACGTGAATCATCCCTGCCATGATAGGTGGAATTTCTGGATAAGAAGAAAAGGTATCTGAAAGAGAACTTCCCCCTTTGACTTTCTCGGCGGCATCTTTTAATAAATCTTCAAAAACTCTATTACCAACAACAACAGAAGTAAGTTCAATAGCACGAACTATGTTGATCCCCGAAGAAAGCATGGTGTCCATATTGTCAGCTATACGAGAAAGGTATAATTTACCATATATATTTTTTATAACAGGAAAAGTCAACTTTAATTTGTCTAAATATAACTTTCCAGAACCTGTATTACTAAGTTTGTATAAATATACTCCCAATAGGCATGCTCCAATTGCTAAATATAAACCATAATTTACCATCAATGCACTTAGGGCAAAAACTATTTTTGTTGAAAATGGAATTGCTTGTTCAGAGTCCTTTATGATCTCAGCAAGTTTAGGAACTATAAATGTAAACATCAATACCATGACAATAAAGAAAACTCCAATGACAAATGCTGGATAGATAAGGGCATTTTTAGTTTTAGAAGTGAGTTGATACTGACGATCAAGATAATCCGCTAAATATGAAAATGTCTGAGTGAGCTTACCTGATTCTTCTCCTGCCTTAACCATGTTTATATAAAAAATAGAAAAAGCGTCAGGATGACGAGATAAAGCCTCAGAAATAGAAACTCCCGATTGTATATCAGTTGATATAGTATTTAGTATTTTCACTAAAGCAGGATTCCCAGTGTTTGTAGCCAAAAGATTGAAAGCTTTCAAAGCAGATACCTGTGCTTCAAAAAGAGTTGATATCTGTCGTGACATGATAACTATGTCCTTCATTTTTACCCTTTTTTCTAAAAAAGATAGGTGCAACATGCTGCTACTAGCCCCTTCTTCAAATATAGATGAAACTATAAACCCCCTGCGTTGAAGAGCGGAAATAGCGGAATCTTTTGAAGATGCTTCAATAGTTCCTATCTTTTTATCTCCTGTATTTGTGATTGTTTCATATTTAAATAACATAAATTTTAAATCATATGCTCAAGAGCTTTTGGATTAAATGAATATTGGTAAGCACTTTCGAGTGTTATCTCGCCTTTGGCTACAAGTTCTACTAAATATCTATTCATATCTATCATTCCTTGCTCTGAAGAAGTTTCTATTACAGTATTTATCTCATGAGTTCTCTTCTCTCTGATAAGATTGGCAGTAGCATTGTTGTTTATAAGTAACTCAAAAGCGGGAATACGCCCACCAGTAATACGAGGTATCAGACGTTGAGACAATATACCGAGTAAGCTTGCCGCTAACTGTAGTCTGATCTGTTCCTGTTGATTTGATGGGAATGAATCAATAATACGATCAATAGTCTGAGACGCATTATTGGTATGAAGTGTTGAAAATACCAAGTGACCTGTTTCAGCAGCAGTAACTGCGGCTGACATAGTTTCATTGCTACGCATTTCTCCAATAAGAATAACATTGACGTCTTCTCGGAAAACGGACTTAAGTGCTTCAGGGAAATCTTTAGTATCAAGCCCAATCTCACGCTGATCTATAATAGATTTATCTTGTTTATAAACATATTCTATAGGATCTTCAATTGTTATTATATGAGTAGTACTTTCTTTATTTATATAATTAATCATTGTGGAAAGAGTAGTAGATTTACCTTGTCCAACAGGCCCCACAACTAGGAAGAATCCTTGCTTCTTCATTGCGAAAGTTTTTAAAATTTCTGGAATATTTAACTCTTCAAAAGTTCTTGCCTTAGGAACTAATCGAATTGCAACGCAAATATTGCCTCTTTGAAAGAATGCATTACCTCTTAAATGGGTTGTATTTTTAAAAGCAAAAGAAAAATCTACTTCCTTGTCTTCAAGGAATTTTTTTGTTTTTTCTGCTCCAAGAAGAATTTTTAAAATACCTATCATGTCATCTTGTTTTAAAACTTCTTTGGCAGAGAGAAAAACGAGTTGTCCATTTATACGAACAGCTGGCTTCCTTCCTGCACCTAAGTGCAAATCTGACCCATCTTCATGAATCAAACTTGTTAATACTTCATCTAAAAATTTATTATAATCCATTTTTTGTTTTATTTTTCTCGTTAATAATACTCTGAACTTTTTCTATAACTTCAGATGGGGTACTAGAAGCTTTTACTATATAGCCAGATGCTCCCAATGCTTCCCCGCGAGCAATATCTGAAGGTTGACCTCTATTTGATAACACAATTTTGATAGCATCAGTTGCCAAATTCTCTTCTTTCATTTTTTCCATTAATTCAAATCCGTCCATGACAGGCATAACAATATCGAGCAGAATAACATCTGGTAGAAGCCCAGAACGAAGAGTTTCAAGTGCTACATCAGGACCAGCGGCTGCAGTAACAGAAAAATCATATTTACTGAACTTTAAAGAGTACATGTCCAAAAGGAAATTATCATCATCAATAATAAGAATTTTTTTATTTGACTTCATATCTATTATAGTATAATACAATTATAATTAAATTCCTAAAAATTATACACTTCTTTAAATGGAATGAGCCCTTTTATACTCTTTACTATGGCATCTTCTCGAATAGTAAGCATTCCGCGCGAACGAGCTAGCTTGTATATATCTTGTTCTTGTGGTTTTTTAAGTATTACCTGTTGCATTTCTTTGTCAATTTCAAACATTTCATAAACAGGAACACGTCCAAGCATTCCAGATGGGCATTCAGGTGAAGGGGTTGATTCATAAACAAAATCACCTATATTAATTTTTGATTTAAATTCTTTAGGTAAATCTTCAAAATGTTTCTCTATCATTATTTTTGTTGCTTCGTCCATAGGAGTTTGTTTTTGAGAATCTGGATATATCTTACGAGCTAGGCGTTGCGCCATACAAAGAACTAAAGTAGGGGCAATCAGGTAAGGATCAATCCCCATATCTATGAGACGAGGAATTGCACCAACAGCACTATTGGTGTGGAGTGTAGAGAAAACTAAGTGCCCAGTCAAAGCAGCTTGAATAGCAAGCTCGGCTGTTTCTTTGTCGCGGATCTCTCCCACCATTATTACATCTGGGTCTTGTCTTAAAATAGAACGTAACCCTGAAGCAAAAGTATAACCTATCTCAGGTGCTACTTGTGATTGATTAATACCATCAATGTGGTACTCCACTGGATCTTCTAGTGAAACTACATTTTCTTCTTCATGATCAAGCTCATTGATCATAGAGTATAGAGTTGTTGTTTTACCAGAACCAGTAGGTCCAGTCATCAATATTAATCCATAAGGTCGTTCCAAGGCTGCACGAACCAAAGCAAGATTCTCAGGAGACATATCTAGGTCGCCCAATGGCTTAACTCCTTTTTGAGAGTCAAGTATACGCATCACAACTTTTTCTCCGTAATAAGCAGGCATCGTTGATACGCGAAAATCAATTTTACGTCCTTCCATCTTAGCAGAGAATCCTCCGTCTTGCGGTTTACGTTTTTCATCAAGTCTTAATTTGGATAGAATTTTGATACGAGCGATAACTCCATTATAAACACTAATAGGTAAAGAAAGTGAGGTATGAAGTATCCCATCCACGCGAAAACGAACTTTGATCCGATCCCCTACATGCTCTATATGAATATCTGAAGCATTTCCCTCCACTGCGTGTCTTAAAATAACCGCAACTATTTTAATAATAGGGGCATCTTCAGTTATTTTCTCTTCTTCTTTTAATTCACCTGGTTTTTGTTCTTTTTTATCTTTTTGTTTATCTTCTCCTGCATTAGCGATTTCTTGATCAAGCTCCGATAAAGCTTGTCCGACTTCACTTCCAAGAATGTCATACTTTTCAAGTATTTTGGAATAAACAGAATTGCTGATTAAAAACAACTTAAAAGGCTTATCGAGCTTGGCTGTAATAAAAGTCAAAACATCAATCGCTTGAACATTTTCAGGGTCAGTTATTCCAATTTCCAGAACATTGTTCGCTACGCCAATTGGGACAAAATGATATGTTTTAGCTGTCTCACTTGGAATTATTTTTAAAATAGAAGTTGTAATTAACCCAGGATCTACTTTCTTTGTTGGGACATTAAAAATAGCCCCTTTTATTTCGAGAATTATATCTTCATCAATTTTATAACTAAGAAGCGCTTGTTCTATATCACCACTATATTTATCTTCTGCAATTTTGACTATTTCAGGAACTTGGTTCTCTAAAACAAGGCCTCGTTTTACTAATTCTTCTAATAGCATCATATTAATTTGTGTCAAATGTCATTATTTCTCCAAAAGATAATAAACCATTTATATTTGCTACAGAACGATAATAATATGTAGTCTTTGGTGTAAGTAAATTCAAATTTGAGCTAAAACTACCTACTAAAGATGGGGTAGTTTTAGGTGTCACCTTCCCTAAAGTTTCAGTTGTGCCATATTCAAAATAAATATTATTAGATGTTGCATTTTCTAGCGATCCATTCAAAACAGCAGATTTGTTTGTAATTGAACTTGCATTAGTAGTTTTCAATGAGGGTTCAAATTTATCTACTAGGATAGAATTTTCTGTTGGAGAAAATGGATTTTTACGTCCATATGGAGCTGGCTCTAACTTGATATCATTATCTACAAGAGATTTGAAGGCTTGGCTTGCAAACAAGGATGTGTCGATCTTGATTCTTGTGAGAGAAGCCAACTTCATCAAGAAGGCTGTATCTTCAGATGCTCTTGTACCTGAATCTGCAACTACAGAAGCCGTATTTGTTGTATTTATAGATGAAGAAAGAGAGCTATCTTCATCTATAGCAGCTTCGGATTTTAAATCATTATAAAAGTACGAGTAAACACCAAGTATACATACTCCAACAAAAGATACTATTAAAAATTTACTGTACTTTTTATGCATAATTATTTTAACCAATAAGTTTCAACCTTTAATGAATACTTATAAATATTGGGGTCTTCCCCTTTAGCTATTTTACCACTATTAATAGGAACTACGAAAGATATGGCCTTAACATCTACTAATCGAAGGTTTGATTCTAAGTCTTTTAAGAAAAGAATGAAGGAATCATAATCTCCTTCTGTTGTAAACTGAATTTCAAATACTCCAAAAGGGCGGGTGTCAGTAGAAACTGCAGATACTATAGTATTAGTGGAAGCATCAAGGGTACTACTCTTTCTGATAGGTTCAAATTTAATATCTTTTATCGGCATATGATGCAGATTGGCGATACGTTCAATCTCTAAAATAAATTGGATATTATCTACAGAGTCTGGTAAAAACTTATCCAACCTGTCTTTGTCTGATTGTTTTATTCCATTGTATGTTTTTATTAAAGAATCTTCCGTCTTCTGAAGATTGGTAGAATTACTGAGAGCTGTATTGTAAACGACAATATCATCTCTTAATATTGAAACTTGCTTATAAAAAGGGTTAACACCAAAAATAAAAACCGCGATTGATATTAATATAAATAAAATTGAAAAAATGAATTTCATAATTATTGAGTTTGATTTGTTTCTGGTAATGTATCAATCACATTTTCGGTATCAGAAGTAGAATCACTGACAGGATTACTATTGATGTTTGTTATAATATTATCTTTATAAGACAGGAGTTTGACATCCGTATTGAACTCAAGATCAAATGTAACAAAATTAGTCTTGTCTTTAGTTAAATTAGAAAAAACTAGATCTTTAAACGTATTATCTTTGTTAGAGCTAAAAACATCTGCCTGTAAAGCTATGGATTTGTAATCTTTTGCTATCCCTGACATTTTAACAGATATTATATTGTTTATAATACTGTATTCAAATTTAGTATACTGGATAGAAGAAAGAGTAAATTCATTGATCGCTTCAAATAAAGGAGAGAGAACCATATGTCCATCTAGCACCTGGGTAGCTACACTGGATTTCTTGTCATACATCTCAAGTAGAGCTATTGTATCTTTATTAAAACTATCTTTTATTTTCAATAAATTAGCAGATAGTTCAGCTTTATTTTTTTGAAGATAATCTTTGTAAACGAAAAGTCCACCCATTGCTCCACAAACTACAATAAGAATAAAAACAGATACAACCATAGAAATACTAAGGGTTTTGTTCTTTGGAGCATTGTAGCCACTAGAAATAATAGGCTTTTTGGGTATAAATGATGTTTGAAATGAATTATCCATAATTAAAATAATTGTCGCAAAGCCAAACCAACCGCGACACTAAACTCTGGCCCACTAACTTCTAATATTGGACCTAAAAATGCTGGGGCTTCCGTTTTAGAAAAAGGGTTACTGAAAACTACTTCTGTACGAAAATTAGCTACAACTTTATCCATAAGTCCTTTCGTAATAGATCCTCCACCTGTCAAAATAACCTTACTGATATTTTTATTATACTTCTTCTGATAAGCAAACACAACACTATTTGTGTCTGACAATATATAATCAGTGGATAAACGAATGATATCTGCTACTTCTTGATTACTATTCATATCTAGTCCTACTTCACGTTTGAGCTTTTCTGCTTCAGAAAAAGATATACTGAGAGAAGAAGCAATATTTTTGGTGATATCAGCGCCACCTCTGTTCACAACATGAAAAACATGCACAACTCCTTCCTCTATAATAGACAACTTGGTCTTTGAAGCTCCAAAATCCATAAGTAATACTGGCGCCAAATCATGAGAAAAAGACGATCTGATATTACTAAAAATTTCCATTTCAAATGACTCAGACTTTAGTTCTGTCTTTTTTAATATTTCTTGATAGCGAGAAAGGATATCATTATGAATAGCAACAACCAAAACTTCTGTTTTTACATCAACTGCAATGGGAGGAGTTTTTTGGTTCATTATATTATTTTCAGACGACTCAATATCTTTCGGTAATACAAACCAATCAAGTGTAACTTCAGATATAGGTACTGGAATATATTTGCGAGCTTCTATAGGAATAACACTAGCAAATTTATCTTCTGTAATTTTATCAGGTAATGATATAGTAAAAATTAAACTTGAAGATGATGGGATAGCCATAACACCAGATGAGACAGTCACATTTGATTCTTTCATAACGTCCATTAAAGCACGGACAATGTCATCAACCTGTAGATTGGTGACTGACCCTATATCTGTATTTCCATAGGGACCAAGAGATATCGCTCCGTATGTCTCAAGAATAGCTTTGCCATTTTTTTTCTTTAGTTGGACAACCTTTATAGCAGAAGACCCAATATCCACCCCTAAAACACTTTTAGTAGATTTGTCTCCAGAAAAAATTTCAGAAAAGCTAGCTATTCCAGATGATATTATACTCTTAAGTGAATTATCCATAATTATTACTACCTAGTATAACATATATATAGTAAAATTAAGAAGTGGAAAAGGCTATTTTTATAATTAAAAAAGGGTTTAATCTATTTTTAGAAATATTATTTCCTTCTAAATGTCTTAGTTGTCATCTCCGGGGTATCGTATTGTGTGATGATTGTGTAAATAAATTACATTTAACAGAAAGAGAAACAGCGAGTAATGTAATCTCTCTCTATGATTATAGGGACCCTATTGTCAAAGAGTCTATCTGGAAACTCAAATATCATAAAACTCCATATATAGGCCAGAGGTTTGGACAGCTACTTTATAAAGAACTTATAGAAGAGGTCTCCTCTTTGCAAATCTTCTCTCAAGGCTTCCCTATCTTAGTTGTACCTGTACCAATATCTCATGATAAAAAAAAGAATAGAGGATACAATCAATCAGAAATAATTGCTAGAAGTTTCTGCTACTCTGCAGAGAAAAGTATTTTCCAATTAAAAAATAAAACCATAGTAAAAAAATCAAACACCATACCTCAAGCCAAACTAACTAACAGAACAAGAAGATTACAAAACATAAAAGGAGCATTCGAATTGAGTGTTGGAGCTTCAGTGAAAGGAAAAACAATAATCATAATAGACGACGTCACAACGACCGGTGGTACAATGCTTGAAATGATGAAAGTCCTAAAGAAAAATGGTGCTAAAAAAGTCGTCGGCTTTGCAGTAGCACACTAGTCTGATATTATATATCCATGCAAGATACAAAAAAGAAGAATTATTGTGCGGATTGTGGAGGGGCACAGGTGAATCATAAACTTGTTTATATTTCTATCTGGCTAAGTGCCATGATCGAGCCTTGGACAAACTGGATGGGCAGACTTATACCAGAAGACAAGCTCGAATGGCTAGGACCCATATTAACCAAAACTTTATCGTTACTCTACTTAGGTAATTTTATATATGAACCAACAAAGAAAGATAGCCTAAGGGCTAAAGTATTGTGGGAAGAAGCAAAAAAAAGAAATATAGCTATGAATGAATTCCTTCTATTTGGAATTGGCCGTGACATCTTCACTTCAAAATTTAAAGGTGAGACTCGGTTCTTCGACGTTCTGCCTCGTACTAAAGACTACAATCCAAAAGGCTTAGAATGGATGGACAATAAAAATGAAATGAAAAAACATTTTAAAAAAGCAGGAATCCCTGTAGCAGAAGGAGGTATCGCAAGTAGTAAGAAGCAGGCTCTTAAAATATTTAACTCTATAAATAAGCCCGTAATAACAAAGCCAAACTTAGGCTCAAGAAGTCGCCATACGAGAACTCATATATCAACAGAAGAAGAACTTATAAAAGCCTACAAGTCAGCCCACCTTCTCTCTCCTTGGGTTATGATAGAAGAAGAACTTTCTGGATATGTCTTTAGAGGTACACTTATTGGTAAAAAATTTGTTGCCTGCCTCCGTCGTGAACCAGCTTATATTATAGGTGACGGTGTACATACAGTAAAAGAACTGATAGATATTGAAAACAAAAATCCGCTTCGAGCCGGACCTATTTTCCACCAATTGAAACTTGACGATGAAGCTACCCTAGAACTTACCAATTGGGGTAAGACTCCAGATACAATTCCAAAAGACAAAGAGATAGTAACCCTGGGACAGAAGACAAGTCGTGCCGTCGGAGGTGGTATTACAGATATGACCGATGTCATACATCCTGACAATATAGCAATGCTTGAGAAGATTGCCGAAGTACTCGATGATCCGCTTATCGGAGTAGACTTTATTATGAACGATGTATCGATCTCGTGGAAAGATCAACCAAGAAGTGGAGTTATAGAATGTAACTCTGCTCCATTCATAGACCTCCACCACTTCCCCCTCGTAGGAACTCCCCGCAACGTTGCTGGTGCTCTTTGGGACATAATTTATCCAGAATCGAAGATTAAATAGTTTGTAAAGTTGAAGGTTATAAAGTTTATAAAGGAAAAATATTAAATATAAATAAAATACGTCGGTTACGCCGACGCATTTTATTTGTAACTTTATAACTTTCTACTTTACAAGTCTATAGTGTCTTCCATTTTTATCAAGTGGGTCATCAACGGTTATCTCTGAATCCGGAGCTGTCTTTCTGTCAACTTTCAAATGTGATATATATTTCTTCTGAACGATATAGTGTCCGAGAAACTTTTTAAATTCATCTGGGCGTTGTTCTTCATTTATTTCCACAAAATGATCAAAGGGCTTACTCTCAGGAGTGAATTCGTGGTGACCTCTTATCTCCCCATCTTTAAAAACACGAATGTGATATTGATTATCAAAATCTTCTAATTTACGCCAAGAAAGAACTTGCCCGTTGTCCTTCCAGGCCACGAAGTGATTACCAAAGCCCCATTCCGTGTGTAAATGTTTTTCAAGTTCTTCGAGAGTTTTACCAGGAGCCAACCATCCAATATGATAAGGCTGACGGCCCTTTTCATGCCAGACTAAATGCCATTTTAAAAAATGTTCCTGAACCCAAGGGAAAAATCTATATATGTGTTTCCATATATCTTTTTTAATCACTTGGCTTGTTGTTAAATTATTGTTCTTCATCTATATTAAAAATTATAAACTATTAAATACCAGAAATTCCGGGTATTTGAGTATGCTCTATCATGTTGTCTGCCACGTAGCTTTCAAGACTTTGTGACATGAAATAAAAAATTGTAATATTACCAATAATAACTAAGGCTATCACTAACCATGTTTTATTAAATTGTGGTTTCATATATTTTGCATTATACCTCAAAAATTATTTTTTCAAAAGAAAGAGCTTGATTCACTAAACGTAAATCAAGCTCCCCTCAGAAGTTTTTTTACTTCTGATTGTTTTTAGCATCAATACTCAAGGTGGCGTGTGGTACAGCCCGTAAACGTTCTTTCGAAATCAGCTTGCCGGTTTCGCGACAAATTCCGTAAGTTTTGTTCTCGATACGAACCAAAGCGGCTTGCAGATACTGAATAAACTTTTGCTGGCGTTGGGCCAGTTTCCCTGCTTCCTCTTTAGACAAGGTTGCGGCTCCTTCTTCCAAAACTTTAAAGGTCGGAGCAGTATCCTGTGTGTCATTTCCATCGCTCTGGGTTATGGAGCTTTTGTACATTTCGTAGTCCTTTTGAGCTTTTGCAAGCTTGTCGAGAATTAGTTGTTTAAATTCTCCTAACTCGTCTTCCGAATATCTGTTTTTTTCACTCATAAAAGAATATTTTTATTGAACTAAACGCTAGTTCAATTTGAGTATAATATAACCTATTATTAGCTTTTTGTCAAAAAACAAATACCCTGTTGGACTTTGCCTCACAGGGTATTTTATAACTAGTAATTAAAAACTTATCCAATGAGCCAAGTAAGCAATGAATAAAGCAGTCGCTAGAAGTCCCAGCAGGCCTTGATACTTAGAAATAAATAAAATAGCGACAACCACGATAGCAACTTTAATCCAGCCTAATAATAATATTGAAGCCCAGATAGTTTGTATTAATGTTTGTATAAAATCCATATACTTATTGTAACTTAAAATAGTCAAAAATAAAAGCATTTAAGGCGTAGAGCCAAATAGTCTCTGAAAAATGCCTTTCGCAGGTCGACGGACCGAGAAGAGCAAAATCTCAGCAGAGAATTTGATTCACCAGAATCACCTAAGGGATAGAATAGTCCTAAGAGAGCTATTCGACTCGAAGCCCGGTACTTTATGCTTTCAAAGATTTCTTTCCTAGAAATACAGCTTTAGTTCCTAGGGACTCTTCAATACGTAGAAGCTGGTTATACTTTGCCACTCTTTCACTTCTGCATAGTGAGCCTGTCTTTATCTGGCCTGTACCAAGTCCTACTACAAAGTCAGCAATTGTCGAATCCTCTGTCTCCCCTGATCTGTGTGATACTACTGCTGTAAATCCTGCTTTTTTTGCCATAGCTATTGCATCGATAGTTTCTGACACTGTTCCTATTTGATTTAATTTAATTAAAATAGAATTCCCTGCTTTCTCTTTTATTCCCCTCTCAAGTCTTTTTATATTTGTTACAAATAAATCATCCCCAACAATTTGGATTTTCTTTCCAAGCTTTTTAGTCATCAAGCTCCAACCTTGCCAATCATCTTCAGCAAGTCCATCTTCAATAGAAACTATTGGATACTTTGCTACCCAGTTTTCATAAAAAGATATCATTTCTTCACTCGTTAAAGTTTTACCCTCTCTAGCCAAGACATACTTCCCATCTTTATAAAATTCACTTGCAGCTGCATCAATAGCAATACTGATATCTTTACCTGGGTTGTATCCTGCTTTTTTAATAGCTTCAATAATTATTTCTATTGCAGCCTCGTTTGTCGGCAAAGATGGTGCATACCCTCCTTCATCTCCAACTAAAGTACTTAACTTTTTTTCTTTCAAAATAATCTTTAATTCATGGAATACTTCTGTCCCCCATTGGAGAGCTTGCGAGAATGACTTAGCTCCAGTCGGCATAATCATAAATTCTTGAAGGTCAGTCGAATTATCTGCATGACTTCCACCATTTAAGATATTCATCATAGGTAATGGAAGTCGGACTTCCTTAGTTTTTGAAATATCTTTAAAATATTTCCATAGAGGTTTCTTTTCTGACATTGCCATCGCCTTAGCAAAAGCTATCGAAACTCCCAAGATAGCATTGGCTCCAAGGTGACCCTTGTTCTCTGTGTCATCAAGTTCTATCATCATTTTGTCGAGAGTCAGTTGATTCCAAGCTTTACCTTTTAATTTTTTGGGAATTAGAGTATTTACATTCTCAACAGCTTTTAAGACCCCCTTGCCTCCGTATCTCTTTTTATCACCATCACGAAGTTCTACCGCTTCATAACTCCCAGTTGATGCCCCGCTTGGCACTCCTGCACGACCCATTGATCCATCAGAGAGTATCACATCTACCTCTACAGTTGGATTACCTCTTGAGTCTAATATCTCTCGGCCAATAATTTTTGTGATTTTTACGTTTGTCATACAAGTATTTTAACATACTTTTATCAAAAAATTAAAAAGCTTAAATCTTATTAGGAGTTAAGCTTTTGTATTAAGAAATATGGACCGCCAAGCGAAGAAATAACTTCAATACGACAATCCAAACTTTTGACAAATTCTTTCAACTTATGAGTGAAAGTGTACTCGAATTGTGATTTGCCTTCCATAAACTCCACCACCATATCAATATCATTGAATGGTTTCGATATGTAGATAAAACCACCAGACTGCATTACCTTCAATAGAGACCTCAGTCTTTTCAAAAGAATGCTGTACGTGATATTTTTATCTGGTGAGTTCATGTGATCTTCTAACCCAGCAAGAGGTTCAAAAGTGATCAAAGCAGGCTTCTCATCTTTTATCAACTTAATAAAACTTGAAAAATCTGTTGTGTTAAAAATATCACCATCAAAGAATAGCTGATGGGGAGGAGCAAAAGCTCTAGTAATGTCAGATGCTTTCAGTGAAAAGCAATAGCTTTTGTCAGCCCCAAGAGATTGAGCCTCAGTTCGCCCACATATATCTACATGGACCACACCTAAAGATTCACTGTGAAGTTCTTCAAAATATTTTCCAATCTTCTCCGTCCATTCAGGAAAAGATTTTAAATATTCATAAGTATGAATTCTGTCCACTGGATAGTAATCAATGCCTCTCTTATATCTTAGTGATTCTACCACGGCATTGTGATGAAACTGCATTACCTCAACTATTTTATCCATATTGATATGTTTTAAAATTTAGGATTTACTTTTTTATATACATTACTTTTTATATGATTTTTGTCAAACTTTGCAGTAAAATAACTAATGCGGAACCGGCGAGATTCGAACTCGCGAGGGCTTTTACACCCTGCCTCTTTAGCAAAGAGGTACGTTAGACCACTCTGACACGGCTCCTTTGTTACAATTATACCTTATCATATTAATGATTTTTACTCAAAAATTATAATTTTATATTTAAAGATAAATATGCTAAGATAGAAAAATTGGAGGCGTGGATATGAAATGTAAACTGCTTTATATTTCATCCGTTCGGATACTTTTATCCGACAAGCTATGTGTGAGCACTAGCTTGAGGGAAGGGTCCGGAAGGACACGAAGACACGCCGACGAACGAAGTGAGGAGGCGTGGATGAGTGGTTTAAATCAACGGTTTACTAAACCGTCGTACTTTAATCGGTACCGTGAGTTCGAATCTCACCGCCTCCGCAAATAAAATATGCTATAATTTATATTATTAAATAATAAGGTATTTTTATGCTCAAAGAATTCAAACAATTTTTACTTCGAGGGAATGTTGTCGACTTGGCCGTCGGTGTCGTTATTGGCGCGGCTTTTGGAACTATTGTTACATCATTAGTAACAGATCTACTTACTCCCTTCATTTCTGCTATTGCAAAAGTTCCTGATTTTAATGGATTATTATTCACGATCAATGGGAGTGAGTTTAAATACGGACACTTTATAAATACTCTCATATCATTCTTGTTGGTAGCTTCTTCTGTGTTCTTTTTTGTTGTTAAGCCAATGAATTTACTTGTCTCACGATCACACAAAGAACCTCCATCTGATCCAACAACAAAGAAGTGTAATGAGTGTCTAAGTGAAATACCCATAGATGCCAAGCGTTGCTCTCACTGTACACAAGTTATTATTCAAATAAACAGATGAATCTTGCTGATAAAATCGAAAATCATTTTCGAATCGATATAAATCAAAAAAAGGCTTTGAGACAATTGGATCTCATTACTTTGAAAGACTTACTTTATCACTTCCCGTCTCGATATAGCGATATCAGTGAAGTAAGGAATATAAATACTCTGGCTGATGGAGAAAATGTTACAATCCTAGGGAAAATATCAAGCCTCAAAACTAAAAAAGGGTTTAAGAGTAAGATTCCTATGGGCCAAGCAATCCTATCGGATTTAACAGGCTCCATAAACATAGTTTGGTTTCATCAGCCATATTTAGCAAAGATGCTGAAGGAGGGCTCTACTGTGCGAGTAACGGGCAAAGTAACAGAGAGTAAAACATATGGACTTACTCTTACAAACCCGGAAATAACAAAAGAGGATATCCTTCCGATAGATATTCATGATTCACTTTTCAGCAATAAGGGAGCACAGACTCAATTTGGATTCCCTGTATATAGAGAATCTCGTGGTATAACTTCTAAATGGTTTTATCATGCAATACAAAAAATACTCAAACAGGATTGTACGACAAAAATTCTAGATTACATCCCTACTGATATATTAAATACTTACAAATTACCGGCCCTACATACGGCTCTATTCTGGGTTCATATGCCACAAAAGAAAGAGCATGCCGAGATTGCTCGCAAAAGATTCGCATTTGAAGAAGTCTTCTTCGTCCAACTTGCTCGCCAACAAGAAAAGAAAAAATACGAATCACTCTTTTCATATAAATTAAAAATTCCGCACAAAGATATCAATGACTTTATTTCCCGTTTCCCTTTCACCCCGACTAAAGCACAGACAGGTGCTATCGATACTATCCTAGACGACCTAGTGAAAGACAAGCCTATGTCACGCCTCATCGAGGGAGACGTGGGGTCTGGTAAGACTTTCGTCGCTGCAACTGTTGCTTATGCAGTTATAAAGAATACAACTGGTACTTCACGATATGGAGACTTTGGTAATTTACAAGTTGCCTACATGGCTCCGACCGAAGTGCTGGCAACGCAACTGTTTGAGAACTTTATAGGGTATTTTGAACATACAGGTATTTCCATAGCTCTTATGACAGGCTCTGGATGTCGGAAATACCCAAGCAAGTCTGCAAGATGGGAGAACGGAGCACAAGTAAAAACTTGGACAACTATTTCTAAAAGTCAGCTCCTCAAATGGATCAAAAATGGAGAGATACCGATAGTTGTCGGTACTCATGCTCTCATATCCAAAACTGTAGAATTTGAAAATTTGGGTCTAGTTATCATAGATGAGCAACATCGCTTTGGAACAAATCAAAGAATGAAACTTGCCAAAAAGGACGGACATGCCCCACACTATCTTTCCATGACGGCCACCCCTATCCCCCGTACACTGGCTCTCACTATCTACGGAGACTTAGATTTAAGTATTATAGATGAAATGCCAGAGGGACGTAAAAAAGTAATAACCGAAATAGTTCCTGAAAATAAAAGAGTCGAAGCATATGAAAAAATTAAAAAAGAACTGGCGGAGGGCCGACAGCTTTATGTTATTTGTCCGAAGATAGAAGGTAGCGAAGAGGTCGGACATATTATTCCAGGAAGCATTACAGAGGACGACGGTCCGAGTACTAGTAAAAAACCTAGTAAGGTTTTATTGCGTGCTGACGGGAACAATATGTCCGATCTCAAAGCAGTAACCACCGAAGCTAGGAGGCTCAAGAAAGATATTTTTCCAAATTACAACATTGATATAATGCACAGTAAAATGACCAAGGATAAGAAGGAAAAGGTCATGAAGGACTTTGCAGAAAAGAAAATAGACATCCTTGTTTCTACTTCTGTAATAGAAGTCGGAGTAAACGTTCCAAATGCAACAGTTATAATAATAGAAGGGTCTGAAAGGTTCGGACTTGCTCAGCTCCACCAGCTAAGGGGTCGAGTCATCCGTTCAAACCACCAGTCATACTGCTACTTATTTGCTGATGCTAAAAGTGAAAAAACCATAGATAGACTAAAAGCTCTGACTAAGGCTACCAATGGTTTTGAGCTTGCCGAGCTCGACTTACAGCTTCGCGGGGCTGGCCTTCTCTCTGGCGACAAACAATGGGGTATTACAGACTTAGGAATGGAAGCTATTAAGAATATTAAAATGGTAGAAGCAGCCCGCACAGAAGCTATTAGAATAATAGAGAAAGATGAAGATTTAAAGAAATACCCTATTTTAGGAAAAACACTTTTGGAAAAGAATTTAAAATTGCATTTTGAATAAAAAATCTCACATAACTGTGAGATTTTTTATTTTTGTCCGCCCTCCACGATTCGAACGTGGGACCCTCGAGGTATAAGCTCGATGCTCTAACCAACTGAGCTAAGGGCGGATGTTAAACTCTTATATATTAGCTAAAAACTGGTTATTATGCAAATACAAAACCCAGCCCTAAGCGTTGCTTAGGGCTGGGTTAGAAGACGGAGAATGTTAAAAATAAACGAGTAGGTGTGGGCGCGCCGGAGCAAGTTAATACTTGCGGAGAGGGATAAGCGAGTTTATTTTTAATATTCTCCGTCTTCTCTTTTACTTGTCTTTAGTTTTCGGCACTATTCCATTTGCCACTATTATCTCATTGTATTCAGCTTGTTCGAGAGTCTCTACTTCTATTAGCTTACTTGCAATAGCGTCTAGAACTTTGCGTTTTTCTGTTAGGACTTGTTTTGCCACAGCAAATGCATTGTTCATAATCTTTGACACTTCGCCGTCTATTAAAGCACTTACTCGCTCTGAATATTCTTTGTCATTTACTCCCTGTCCAAACATTGTCCTACCTCCGTCACTCTCAAGTGCTATCGGACCAATCTCTTCACTCATCCCCCATCGTGTTACCATTGCTCTTGCTAAACTTGTCGCAACTTGAAGGTCGTTTGAGGGTCCTGTAGTTATGTCTCCGAAAACCATTTCTTCTGCAACATATCCGCCAAGAGACATAGCAATATCGTCTAGGAATTCTTTCTTACTTTGCAGTCTTCTCTCTTCTAAAGGAAGCTTTAGTGTGTAGCCTCCAGCACTCCCACGAGAAACTATAGAAACTTTATGAACTGGATCTGCATGAGGAAGCACTGATGCTACGAGTGCGTGCCCTGCTTCGTGATAAGCAGTAATTTCTTTTTCTTGTTTTGAAAGCAAGTGACTCTTCCTCTCTGGGCCCATCATAACTTTCTCAATAGAACGTACAAGGTCAAACTGAGCTATCTTCTTTCTATCTTCTCTTGCTGCAAGTATTGCTCCTTCATTCATGATAGAGAAAAGGTCTGCACCTGAGAATCCAGGAGTTCTCTCTGCGATAACTTTCAAGTTCACATCTTCAGCAAAAGGCTTTTTACGAGAGTGAATGGCAAGAATTTCTTCGCGGTCTTTTCTATCAGGAAGGTCAAGTAAGACTCTTCGATCGAATCTTCCCGGTCGAAGTAAAGCTGGGTCAAGCACGTCCCCTCTGTTGGTAGCAGCCATCACTATTACTTTTTCGTTAGGCTCAAAGCCATCCATTTCTACGAGTATCTGGTTTAAAGTTTGTTCGCGTTCGTCATTCCCTCCTCCGACACCAGTCCCTCTTACGCGCCCGACTGCATCGATCTCATCTATAAATACTATAGAAGGAGCTGCCTTTTTAGCCATTTTAAATAAATCTCGTACGCGCGAAGCTCCGACTCCTACGAACATTTCTACAAATTCACTTCCTGAAAGATGAAAGAACGGTACTTCTGCTTCTCCTGCAACAGCACGAGCAAGCAAAGTCTTCCCTGTCCCTGGTGCCCCCGTTAGAAGCACTCCCTTTGGAATTCTTGCCCCAATATCTAAGAACTTTTTAGGATTCTTTAAAAAGTCTACGATTTCTTTCAATTCTTCTTTGGCTTCTTTAGCTCCTGCCACATCTTTAAATGTTACTTTATTATTCTTATCATCTGGATCTGTAATGCGAGCTTTTGATTGCCCGAAAGTGAAAGCTTGCATGCCTTGTCCTTTAGCAGATCGTGTAAGCATCCAGAATAAAAATATTATCAAAAAAACTGGTAATAAAAATGGTAATAAGTTCAATATCCAATACATGAATCCTGACTCTGTTTTAATTTCTATAGGAGTAGTAGAAAGTTGTGCTGGAGTCACTCCATAGTTGTACAAAGTCTCAGAGAGAGAACTCTCTAATTCTTTTTTAGCTGTACCTTTCGTCTTATCTTTAAAATCAATATTTACATCTCCTCCTGAAACGACAATCTTCTCAACTGTTCCCTCTACAACACTTTTAGCAACATCCGATATTGTCATTTGCTTAATGTCGTCACCTTTTTTGGTGAAAAATGTATAAGCGACAGTAATCGCCATAAATATGAAAATAGCAATGACTATCTGGTTCATCATATTGGGTATCTTTGGTTGGTTTGGTTTTTTGTTTGTATTTTTATCCATAATATATTGCATTATACACAAAATGTGGGGAAATAAAAACACTTTTAAATTTCTAATATTATTGCTACGATAGTAATACATGGCAACATATATAGACAACAGAAAAGCGCACTTTAACTACAGCGTAGAAGAAACGTTTGAAGCAGGAATAGAGCTTTATGGTTTTGAGGTTAAAGCGATTAAAAATGGGCAAGGAACTCTGAACTCAGCTTTTTGTGTAATTAGAGGTGGTGAAGCCTATATTATGAATTTACACATTCCTCCCTATCAGCCAAACAATGTAGACCCCGCCTATGACCCTGACAGAACCCGAAAACTATTATTATCAAAAAAGGAGATCAAAAAACTCGCAGATAAAGACGACACAAAAGGATTGACTCTGATACCTCTCTCGTTGTATAGTAAGGGTCGCTACGTTAAAGTATCAATAGCCGTGGCTCGTGGAAAGAGGATTTTCGATAAAAGGGAAACAATCAAGAAGCGAGAAAGTGATATAGAAATAAGTAGAGAATATAAAGTTCGTTAACAAATGGGGATGATCGGTTTCGACAATAGGAATCAAGACTAAGTGCAAACAAAGTCGCAAAAGTAAAGTCTCCATACTTCGGTATGAACAGCTTTGCTTTCGCTTTCGCCTAATTTAGGCCCGAGCGATGTCTATCCTCTCTACATCCGATACAGAGGCTGGGCATAATTCATCGGATTACGAATTTACAAATGCTTGATGTAAATTTCGACAATTTAAAGATCGGTGTTTATTTTTCTTGTATATCCTCTAGAATAAACATTTAAAACCAATTGGACATACTAAACATGTAGACTTATCTAAGATTTCCCCTTGCACGTGGGTTCAACTCCCACCATCTCCACACGTTGAAAAAAGTGCCTCATTCCGATGAGGCCTTTTTTCTTGTGTGGAGATGAGAAAGAGAACTGCTTCTCTTGCGTGTGGGAGGTGAAGACCCTGAGCTTGTAATTTTAAATTGATATTTAAAATTACGCGAAGGGTGTACAGAATCTGTAAGATTCAATAAGCGTACTCGCGGTCCCGTCATCTCCCGCGGGAATCGGAAGACGGAGCACGACGGTGCGAGTCGCACGTAAGTCATTTTGCTAAATGAGGGTCGCGAGATTTTTCAGCAGAAAAATACTTGTGACCGAAAGCGGTAATCCGCGGTTCCCGTTGTCTCCCTTGACTTTACAAACTGAAAAATGTAATGTAAAAGAAAAAAGAGTATTCATTCCTTAAAAAATTATTAGTTATGATTTCAATCTCGAGCGACAAAAGAACTGTGGTCATTACCTTTAAAAATGGTCCAGAATTAGTAGATTCAAATAATTGCTTAAACTTATTACAGGATATGTTGTTATTAAGCAAATCGTTTGAAATTGCTAAAAACCAAAAGGCATGTGTTGGAAAAAAACTTAACAAAACATCTCGAATAAGAAATGGGATTAAGAGTTTAGTGGATAAAACAAATGTTACCCCGGCCACGGTAGATAATCTAATCTACTTGATCAGACAAGGTAAATTGAATAAAATCAAGACTCTCATAAACGGCAAAGAAATTAAGCTTGATTACGAAAGTGATACAGCTAAAATATTTGTTGATTTATCTTTGAATAAAAACTAATTAAATTTTAACCCAATTTATGAAAATAGTTAAAAGAATTGTGTTAAAGATACTAAAATGGTACCTTTATCTTTGTTTATTTGTTTTTGTGGCTCAATTAACCTCTGAAGTCGGAAGTACTAGTAAATCATCAATTATCTACCCAGATGACTATAAAGGATTCGACTGGGCACCAAAATGGGAAGATTCTCCAAGTTGGGCAAATATTGATTTTTTAGAACTTTGGGGTTCACCAGCATGGTGGGCACAAAAGGACGATAAATGAGTTCGTCATCCAATAATCAAAATGGCATTGTTATTCTACCAAGAGTGACAATGCTATTTTTTATTATATATTAATAAATATCCCCCCTTGACACATACCCCCTAGGGGTATATACTCCTAATATGAATAACAAACAAAAATTAATAAGAAGATTAAAAATTATTGAGGGACAAGTTCGAGGATTACAAGAAATGATTGAGAAAGATGTCTATTGTATAGACGTCATTACTCAAACTTCCGCTGTGAAGCAAGGACTCTCGGGAGTAGAAGATGCCCTAATGGAAAGCCACTTAGGAACCTGCCTAGTCCACCAAATTCAAAAAGGTCAGACAAAGAAAGCTACGGAGGAAATATTAAAAGTTTACGGCCTCAAGAGAAAGTAATTATATGATAAAACAAACATTTCAAATTAAAGGTATGCACTGTGCTTCATGTGCAGGAATAATAGAGAAAACCTTAAAGAAAACAGAAGGGGTAGAATCTGTGGAGGTTAACTATACTACAGAGAATGCTTTGTTAAATTTCGATGATACTAAAACTACTCCCGAAAATTTATCTAAAAAAATAGAGGTTCTTGGTTATTCGCTGGTTATAAACGACAAAAATTCCAATCCAGTGAAAAATGAGAAACTTCTAGAGCTTAAAGATATGAAGAATAAACTTCTTTCTCTTATCCCTATCGTCTTGATTAGTATTTTCATAATGACTTCCGATATGCTGGCACAATTTAAAATTATCTCCGACATGTCTTACTTCTGGAGTGAATTCTTCCATCACCTTCTACCAATACTCGCTACCTATACCCTCTTCGTCGTCGGTAAACCATATCTTCTAGGTCTTTATCATTTTCTTCGCTATGGCAAAGCGAACATGGATACTTTGATAGGGCTCGGTACAAGTGTCGCTTTCATTTATAGTTTTGCAATCGGAGCTTTCGAAGAAACACTAAGGCCATTTATAAATGTAGAGCAAAGTTATTTTGATGTTGCTATTGTTGTTATCGCTTTTATAACGCTTGGAAAGTATCTTGAAATGCGTTCGAAAATAAAAACTGGGGATGCAATAGAAAAGTTATTGAATCTTCAGGCCAAGACTGCTCTTGTAATTCGTAATGGACAAGAAGTAGAAATTCCTATCGACCAAGTTCTGCATGGAGATCTGATTATAATAAAACCTGCTGGGAAAATTCCAGTAGATGGAATCGTCGTAGAAGGTAATTCTTATATTGATGAAGGAATGGTTACAGGCGAACCTATGCCCGTAAGTAAAAGTATGGGTGATACTGTCATAGCAGGAACTATCAATACAAGTGGCTCATTTACTTTCAAAGTTACAAAAGTAGGCTCTGAAACAATGCTTTCCCAAATAATAAAAATGGTTGAAAACGCTCAAGGATCAAAGGCTCCGATACAGGCTCTAGCTGATAAAATATCGAGCATTTTTGTACCTATAATTTTGGCTCTTTCTTTTGTATCACTTGGACTCTGGCTTATTATAGGGACACAATATCTTGGCTTTTCTCAAGCTCTTTCGTTTGGATTAGTTTCATTTGTAAGCATCCTTGTCATCGCCTGTCCTTGTGCTCTGGGCTTGGCCACTCCTACGGCTATCATTGTTGGAGTTGGGAAAGGAGCCAAGGAAGGAATCCTTGTGAAAGATGCTGCTACTCTTGAGAAACTTCATAAAGTAAATGTGGTCGTTGTAGATAAAACAGGAACACTAACTCGAGGTAAGCCAGAAATAGTTTCAATACAAAACTTTTCAAATAAAAGTGAAAATGAAGTAATCTCAATAATAGCTACACTCGAAAATAAATCCGAGCATCCAATAGCTCACGCGATAGTAACTAAAGCAAAAGAAAAAAACATAAATCTTCTTGTGATGGAAAACTTTGAAGCAATAAAGGGTAAAGGAGTAAGCGGTACTATTTCTAATACAGAATACTTTGCTGGTAGTGTAAAAATGATCGAGGATTTAAAGCTACCATTTGATACTAAGCTAATAGAAAAAGAAACTATTGAAGGTAAAACTCCGATAATCTTAGCTACGAAAGAAAAGATCATCAGTATCATCATGATTGCCGACGCCATAAAAGATGAAGCAGTAGAAGCCATTAAGAATCTGCATAAGATCGGGGTCCGAGTTGTCATGCTCACCGGTGACAATAAAAATACCGCCGAACATATTGGGAAGCTTATAGGCATAGACGAGGTAATCGCTGAGGTATTACCAGAAGATAAACTAAATAAAATAAAAGAATTACAAAAAGAAGGCTTCATCGTCGCCATGGCTGGTGATGGAGTCAACGATGCTCCTGCTCTCGCCCAAGCTGACGTCGGCATAGCCATGGGTACAGGGACAGATGTGGCTATTGAAAGTGCAGGTATCACTCTTCTTCATGGAGATATCTCAAAGCTTGTAATGGCTATCAAGCTTTCGAAGATTACAATGCGGGGCATAAAGCAAAATCTTTTCTGGGCATTCTTCTACAATGTAGTAGGAATACCTCTGGCAGGTGGATTATTCTACCCTATCTTTGGATGGCTTCTTTCCCCAGTCTTTGCAGGACTTGCTATGGCATTCTCAAGTGTTTCCGTCGTCGGGAATTCACTAAGATTAAAAACTAAGAAAATATAAATTAAAATGGAAAACGGTAATAATAAATATACTTTTCACGTTCATGGAATGCACTGTAACTCATGTGTATTATTAACAGAAAGTGAAATGAATGATTTGGAAAACGTAACACATGCTAAATCAAATCTTAAAAATAATTCTATTGAAATAGAAGGTAATTTTGGAGATAAAACAGTAGAAGAAATTGCAAATGAATTAACTCTAATATTAAAACCCCACGGATATACTTTATCTCTAGAAAAAGAAATAAAAGATAAGAAGTGGAGTGACTTTAAAATCGCAATACCAATAGCCTTTTTATTTTTAGCGATATTTATAATCTTACAAAAAATAGGAATTGTAAATCTGGTAAATTTATCTAAAGTGTCATATGGTACTTCTTTCGTTGTAGGGATTATCGCTTCCCTTTCGACTTGTATGGCAGTAGTTGGAGGACTCGTCCTCTCCATGTCAGCAACTTTTGCCAAAGAGGGAGACAAGATTAAACCTCAGATAGGTAGTGTTTTCACTTTAAATACTTCTGCTACATTTATCTTAGGAATAATAATCGGGTTAGTCATGCTTATTATGGGAATAAACCTTCTTGATATTTTTAGTGGAGCCAAAAAGGCTCAAATAAGTATGCCAAAGTTTATTTCAAAGAAAGCTTTTGGTTTAGCTAAATTAAACCATACTCTTACTCCACTTCTAGTTGGTATTGCGACATTTTTCCTTCCTTGTGGATTTACTCAATCAATGCAAGTGTATACTCTCTCGACTGGAAGCTTTATGAATGGAGCTCTTACAATGCTTGCTTTTGCACTTGGAACACTGCCCGTACTTGCTCTTGTAAGCTTTAGTTCTTTTAGTATTAAGAATAATAAGAACTCTGGTATATTCTTCAAAACAGCCGGGATTATAGTTATATTATTTGCTATAATGAATATTCTAAATAGCTTGGTCATCATAGGATTGATTCCACCATTATTAAATTTTTAAGTAATAAATTTTTGTAATTAAAATATATGAAAAAAAACACAATTATATCAATCATCATAGCCTCCACTCTTATAATTCTTGCAATTATTTTTACAAGTGGGAAAGGAGAAATTCAAAAACAAAATATAGAAAATGAACCTACTCTCAACAATGTCTCTATTGTGGATGGAAAACAAATAATAGAAATAAAAGCAAAAGGTGGATATACCCCAAGGGTAAGTATTGCTAAAGCTGACACCCCTACCATACTACGATTCAATACAAATGGAACTTTCGACTGCTCTTCTTCTGTTCGAATTCCAAGTATGGGTATTTCAAAATTCCTTCCACAATCAGGAATCACAGATATCGACCTAGGTATACAAAAAACAGGCACCCTACAAGGTACCTGTGGTATGGGAATGTACCCATTCGAAATACAATTTCAGTAGCTAGTCATCCCATTCATCTAAAAACTAAACCCGCTATAAGAATAGCAGTGAGAACAACTCCAAATATAAATAATGATATCGTTGATAATTTTTTCATACTAATTAAAACTAAAGTTTTCATAATGAATTTTTTTAACATCGACTCCAAGTGATATAAACTGACTCTTCAGGTTATCCATAAAGACAGGTGGCCCACAAAAGAAAATATCCTTATCTTTTAACCCATTACTGATATTTGCAACAACCCCTGCATTGATATAACCCTGATCTTTTGCATTCCATAGATTAAATTTAAAATTTGAATTTTGAGCTGAAATATCCTGTAATTCTTTTGTGTATACAGCTTCTTCTCTCTCCTTAACTGAATAATAAAAATCAACGTTGTACTCTTTCTCTAAATTTTGAGCCATACAATAGAAAGGTGTTATACCTATCCCCCCAGCAACCCATATCTGATTCTTACTCCCCACATTTTTATAAGAAAAATATCCATATGACCCATCTACTAGAACCCCATCCCCTTCTTTTAGATTATTTAGTAGACCTGTATAGTCTCCTAAGTTTTTTACAGTTATCTTTAGGTTAACATCTTTATCTGAAGAAGATATTGAAAACGGATGCGACTCAGAAGTTACTCCATTACTTAAAAAAGTAAAGAAGGCAAATTGCCCAGGATTAAAATTCATCTTTTTCCCCAGCGCTTCCATTTCTACCTCAACAACATCTTTGTTTAATTGCCTAATACTCTTAACTTTATATTTAAATTTCTTATTCACCAAATAATCAAAGAAAAATTTACGAATTACAACAAACAATCCTGTAAATGCTAAAACGAAAATATAATATCGCAAAAAGCTGTTCCTTGAAACATCACTTGTTATAAACATCGTGTGTAAAACTGCAAAGAAAAATGCGAGAGTCATAAACTTATGAGACATTTTCCAAATATTGTACTTGAGCTTAATATAGAAAGTGAAACTGATAAGGATAATCATTAAAAACAAAGATATGATTCCCCATGTAACTGGCACGTTAATAAATGGGACGAAGAACATCGCCGCAGAATTTGTAGATATCATTAAATATTTAACAACAAGAAGTAATGGGTGGAACAAGAGCAGGGAAAACGCAATCGAGCCGACTTTGCTATGATTTGTATATACTTTATCTAACCCCTTAAAATACTTATCCAAGAATTTAAACCGCCCAGATAAAATAAGGTTTATCGAGAAAAGTGTCATCCCAACAAGCCCAAAAATCTGTCCTAAGCTAGTAGTTATAATATTTAAATCTGTAAATCGAGAAGTTATTGGGTCCATAAAGGCCCAACTAATAACCGGAATGAGCAATAAAGTAAATATTATATTCATTCTGCTATTATAGCAGACTATATATTACATCCCAATAGATAATTTGTCTTTAATAAAAGTTAATTTATTGGAAACCTAAATAAGCAGATATAACTCCAACAATTATTCCAAAAAATAAAACCATGGTTTTTTCTTTTTCTTTTTCGTTAGAAGCTAAGACGGCAGGAGATTCTTCTGCTTTTGGGGTAATTGGCTGTTTTGTTTCTGTTTTAGCAACAGCAGGAACTTTTGTGGTTACTGGTGTTTTCACAACCGGTGTTTTTGTGTCAGGAGTCTTTGTTGCTGGTGGAGGAGTCGTTGCTGGAGGAGGAGTCACGACTGGAGCTCCTGCAGTAATTGAGAAAGATCCATAGGTACTTAAGGTATTGTTACTATCGATATCTAAA
>LBPS01000001.1 GCA_000990325.1 Candidatus Nomurabacteria bacterium GW2011_GWE2_34_25 | reverse complement strand
GCTGTTATTGGTGGTTCTATTGCAGGTGTAGCTGGAGCGATTATTGGAGGAGTTGTTGGTAACGCTATTACAGATGGAATTGCTGGAGTATTTGAAGGACATATGGCAGAACGATTAAGAGAGAGTAATATATCAGAATCAAGAACTATGCTAGGCTCATCTGTTGGTAAAATGGCTGGATGTCTTATTGGAGCTGGTATAGTGCTAATAATAGCAAATTTAATTAACCCAACTTTGTAGAATTTATATTTAATTCATTAAATTTCTTGATATTATCTATAATGGAGTTCCAATAAATTACCCGTAGGGTCACAAATGTCAATAGATAGATTATATTCTCAATTCCCCAAATTTCCTTATCTCCCCCACAACCTAATTCCGATTTTACCCCCCTTTTTTTTAGGAGAGAGTTCAATAAGTAAGTGCAACACTTTCATTTAAAACTCTCAATTTATTAAAAAAAGATCCACCTAAAAAAGATGGATCCTCGCTATTAAAAACATCACCCTCACTATCATCAACCTTCAGCAGCCGGCAAAACGACAGAGATACTGTCGTTAAACTGTCTCAATTGGTGAATTGTAATTCCTTTTAAACAAACCCCTACTTGTTCATTTTTGACAGCATAAAGAATTTTTTTCTTTTCTCTTTCAATCTTGGCAACGGTACATTCTAAGGTTTCTTCTCCATTCAAGGAAACCATTCTGACAGCATTATCGACTTCAATTTCCCCGTCTATAACCTGACCAAGAGCAACTACTTTCCGTGGCCTACTACAGACCACAAAAAACCGTTTTACTTCCATCAAACCATTAGCCGTTTGAATACTGAACCTAGGGTCTGATTCTTTGTTTTTACCCCTTCTTTTCAAAATTCCGTCCATAGCGTTTTGTTTTTGTATTGGTTAAACAATGAGTATTTATTTCATCCTAGCACTTTATTGTTCATTGTCAAATACACAAAAAAGTAAGAAATGCTATAATTCTAATATGCAATCATGGATAAAAAACATATTAATCGCAGTAATGTTCATCATTTTCTCTGTTGGTGGGTATTTGTTGTATCCTAAACTAAATAAAAACGTTATTATTCCTCAAAGAGAAGACGCTGAAACCGCTCTTAACTCAGAAAACTCCCCAGAAGAGACAAAGACCAATGCCGTAGAACCCACAGCTCTAACTCCTAAAAAAGAAGACAATATTCCTCCCCCTGAACCACCATTACCCGTTGGCACTGATCGCTTCACAATTTCTCTGACTAATACCAACGAAGAAATAGCAAGTAATTTACTGAAAGCTGAATTCATTGCTAATAAAGAAAGTTTTATAACGATATTGAATAAGGAAAAAGTCGCCATCACTCCCGGAGCTTATAAATTATCCAAAGTGATGACTCCATCACAGATAAACAAAGTCCTACACAATAAACCATACATGAAATGGGTCGTCATCAAACCAGGACTACGCAAGGAAGAAATAGCGACAATTCTATCTGGCACTCTCGGTTGGACTTCAAAACAAAAAAATAATTGGATAAAAGTTGATACGAATACAAGTCCTGAATATACGGAAGGAGTTTATTATCCTGATACATACTTGATCCCTGTAGATGAAGAACCATCCCTCGTTGCCAAGCGATTAATCTCGAAATTTAATGAAAATTTCTCGACTTATTTACCTCAATTTACAGCCAAAAATATAAAGTGGGCTCGAGCTCTAACCTTGGCCTCAATTGTTCAAAGAGAAGCCTCTGGTACATCTGACATGCCACTCGTCGCTGGTATTCTCTGGAATCGCCTGAATCAAAATATGGCTCTCAGTGTCGATGCTACACTCCAATATATACGAGGAGATATTGGGAAGGGATGGTGGGCTCCTATTACCGTAGCTGACAAGCAAACTGACTCACCTTTCAATACATATAAATACAAGGGCCTTCCTCCTCACCCTATTTCAAATCCTGGGATATCGGCCATAGAAGCAGTTCTCAATCCAAAAGTGACTGATTGTTTGTACTATTTGCACGACAAGAATCGAGTGACTCATTGTGCCAAGACTTATGAAGAGCATCAACAAAACATAGAGACGTACCTAATCGGAGATAATACAATTCCATCATAATAATAATTCTAATTCCTTATATTTTAGATGACATATTTATACTACTTAGTCAATATGACTACTTGACTTTTGTATCTTTAAATGATATAATATAAGGGAAAAATTTAAGTTTTTTGACAAAAAATATTGTTAATTAATTTGTTTATTTTGATACCTATCCCCCTCCATTTTCATTTAGATATTAAAATAAACAAATTAATTAATTTAAATATAAATATCAAAAACTATGTCAAATCCAGCCCCAACGGGAACACCTGCTCCAGGAGCAGTTACTCCCAACGTCAAAGGTTCAAAACAGGCGGTGATACTTATAATCATCTTCCTGTTTGTTGTTTCTTTCCTCGCCATGACAATCGCATGGCTCAATTCTGAAAACTCATCTTCTGACAGTAATTCGTCAGAAAAAAATTCAAATTCATACTCCGTATCGTATGATATGTCCATTATCGGATATGGAAAAATTTTGGAATTTGATCTGGCCCCCAATGAGAAAGCTCAAGTTGAACTTACCAACGACTGGTGCCCCATGTGGTCAAGTAGTCAAGTGGTAATGTTCGATTCGTCGAACGGAAAGAGAGTTCTATTAGGAAGCAAATTTATAAAAGGTCCCGACACTCTTAAGGGGACTAATATGAATGTGGCTTTCCTAAATGAATCTAAAAAAACGGTGACTGTAAAGGTTGGCCGTTGTGTAAGTAAGAATAATTGTGATATAAACTTCTAAAAAAAGAACCATGGAAAGTTTTCTTCTAAATACCGCGATATTGCTGGTCTTTATAATAGCAATATCATTACTGAAAGTCCTGATTCCTGAAATATCTTATGAATTAAAAACATCATTGATTTTAGGAATTAGTGCAATGGTCGTTTTCTCTCTCATTTTTCTAATCTTTGTAACGATGGAAAAAGAAAAGTTGGACCCAACTTGGCCAACGATCTATCTTTTGATATCTTCGGGCTTTGTAGGTGCAGGAGCTAAGACTGTCGCCCTAAAAACAGTTTCAGGAGTTTTCTCGAAAATCAACAATCAACTTTTAGGACGGGTGGAAGCCGGTCTTAATTGGGCAGATCCAATTTACGAAGAATTCAGAGCCAATATCGATGGTATTGCAAATACATCTATTGACTTGCAAGAGCTCGAGATCGAAATTAAAGAAACTCCAGAAATGCATACTGCAACTCGAGGAATAAAGGCCAAAGTAAAAAATGTGGTCATTATGCTTCAAATTATTGAGGAGCAAATACCTCAATTGTTTGAAATTGAGGGAGGAAAAGAAACAATAAAACATCGAATTTTATCTTTTGTAAATCTCTTCTTTTTAGACAAAATAGGTCAAATGGAGCCTTTGCAACTTGATGAGGATAAGGGAGATACTCTCAGAAAATTAGGCTGTGAATTGAAAACGGCCATAAATAAATTTTGCAAAGATAACCATTATCCTTTTGAAATTCCAGAACACGCCGAGGTAACTATAGGCGATACTGAATTGGAACCTGAGTACTACAAAGTACTCGCCAAAAAAGAGTTTACAAGGCTTGAGCAGGATGGATTAGACGTAGAAGCTACTAGAATTCGTTCAAGACTCCTTGACTTAGGTAAACAACTTTTACCAAAATCAAATGAGAATGAACAACTAAAGGCTGCTATGGTCGCGCTCAAGATAACACCTAAGTCTATTTCCGAACAGACTTATGGCGTTAGTCCTGAGGTATCTCTTCTACTAGTAGAACTAGCAGGTATACTAAAGAAATAATTAAAAATAATTTGCACATTGAATAAAACAAAAGCGTCCCCTTTTTAGGAGACGCTTTTTATTTTCACTTATTTGATATTTTATTTAATATCTCCAACAGTATAACTACCATCAGATTCTATTTTAATATTTTCTTCCCCTAGAGTATTGAGTATAATATTCATAATTCCAAAAACCGAAATCATAATAAACATACCTACAATACCCCAAAGCATATGCGACTTACTACTCGTACGTATCTCTTCATTGTCAGGAGATATTAAATACTGTATAAGACCATAAAGAAAGTACACCGTAGCCAAGACGAACACGAATATTATTATTGGATTAATAATAACATCATTGACCTTACCCATGAGAGTAACGACACTCGCCTCAGCTATTGGTATAATTGTCATAAATATTGTAATTAGCAAACAACTCCTATCGATGGATTAGGAATACAAGGAATAGAATTTGGATTTAATCTTTCAGGGCCAACTCCGAATGTTGTTGTAATAAGACTAATAATTCCCCAGAAAGCAACGATTACGAACAAGCCAATAAGACCTTGAATGATTTTGCCACGAGCACCCTTCTTGGCTTCTTCATCTGTAGAAACAGTGTATTGTATAACGCCCCAAATAAAATATACAACAGCAAGCGCTATCAATATAGGCATAACGAAATCTAACAATTGGGCAATCCTAGCCAAAATACTAAAAGCGGTCACAGTATCTGCAGCTAAGGCCAAAAGCGGAGTAGCTCCTAAAACAAAACCTAAAGCAATTATCTTTTTCATACTTAATAATTTAATAATTAATAATCCTTATAATATTTAGTCTCTTCAACCGACCAGAGTGGAAAAGACAACTTAACTTATACTTCTAATTATATCACAAAACGTCATAAAAATGACAATACTTTACTCATTTTATTATTGTCCTGGAAGCTGTGGAATAGTATTTGGAAGATCAAAAGTATTGGTAAAAACATTTACTATCCCCCACATGGCAACCATAAGAAACAAAGCAATCAATCCCCCTACTATGAAACTCTTCCCTTTCTTTCTCTTTTCTTCATTGTCAGGATTCAAATAAAACTGAATAACTCCCCATATAAATCCAGCTGTCCCTAGAGCAAACAATAACGGAATTACGGCTCTGTAAAGAAGACAACTTACCCAATTAATAATACCTCCTACTGTATGAAGATCATTTTCAGTACAAATTCTGGCTACAGTAGTATCTTCTGCTCCAACAAATGAAAACATCAACAATCCTCCAATAAAATTACCAAACAAAACAATTTTTTTCATATAATTTTTAAAATAATAATATTATCAATTTTTAATTTCATCGACCGTTGACTGAATGGCATTTGCAATCACAAACGCCCCCAATAATAATGCCGCTCCGATCAGGACATACATCAAGGCTTTCTTGGCCTTGGTAATCTTTTCAGAGTTACCTTGAGCCATTACAAACAGAAGCCCAGTATATATAATAGCTAAAGCAATAATAGGAATACCCACCACAAGAACTATCTCCACTACTGCATGTATAAAAGCAGGGATATTGGTCAACTTCGGACCCAATGGATTGTTTATCTTGGTAGTAATATTTGTACCATCAAAGCCAGCTTGTTCATCAGTAGTGCCATCGCCACCAGCTGAACAAGTAACTCTATCAACTCCATCTGGACACATAACAGCAAAAGCAAAATTGGCAACTAAAGTAAAACCTAAAATAAATACAAAGCTATATTTTAAAATCTTTAATAAAATGCTGTATTTTTTTTCTTTAAATTTTTTCATTTTTTTAAATTATTGTTGATAATATTAATGATGAACTCAAGAATGTCTCGCCTTCAAACCCCAGGGTTGTGAGGATAGTCTTCACAATCAGCCATGCGGCCAAGGCTATGATATACCCTATGAAGGCATTTTTCAAAATCTTCTTGGCTTTAGAAATGTTTTCTGAGCTACCCATATCACTCAGATAAAGCCATGCTACATATATGAGAATCAGGACAAATATAGGAGTAGCCAAGTCTATCAACAAGAAAGATATAACTGTGTTGATCAAAGTCATTAGCATATTGAAATCACAAGGATCCTTAAAGCCTGCATGCGTACTAACAGTAACACCATTTATAACTTCGGTAGTTTCAGGAGTAGCTATTGTATTGCACTTAGGAACCAACCCAGCTGATTCTACCATCAAGAAAGATGGCGAGAAAATTATCATAAAACCAAATATAAATATAAATATTTTTTTAAACATAATTATTTTCTAAGTAAAAGCTCGAATTGACCTTGTGCTTTATTTATAGCCTCACCCATCGACAATTTATTGGATAATATATTCTCTATCAAACTTCCAAATAGTTCCTTGGTCTTGACCTTATCAGGATCAAGCCAAGATCTTGAAATGAGGGCTGAATTAAAAAATGTAAACAAATAATTATCATCTGTTGGTTTATCAGAAAGGAGAGTTCTAGATACAGGTGGCAGTGAACTTGAGATACTGACTTCCTTTGCTACTTCTCCTTCACTCAATAGATTGGCCACACCCAACGCTGAGGTGAGATTGCCAGACTTTTTATTCACAGCAATGGCATATATCTCACCAAAAGTTCTCTTCGTTGTTGAATTTTTAATCTGTGGAATTTCCGTCACATTAAAACTCAAATTTGGATTTATGGATTCTATGTTGAATAGTTCACTTGAATAACCTAGATAAAAAGCGAGCTTCCCAGAAGTAAACATATCCAATGAATTTGGCAACGAACGATTCCAAGAGTAAGAGGTATCGGAAGGACTAGAAAATGATATAAAGAATTCCAAGACTGCCTCTATGGGAGAAACAGATGATTTCAAAACATTGCTATTCAACATGGACACGTAGCCTTCACTTCCTTCTCCTCCTTCTCCTCTCTTGACGATTGGGTTACTATTCTGAAGGAGTAGAGTTGCTATGATGTCTTTAGCATTGTTCACGTTGGTATATTGGCCCAATGCTATCATGCTCTGTTTTAATACGCCACTTCCAACTGATTCTCTTTTTGTTAAGGCAGAATTTAGTACAAATAACTCATCCCAACTCTTAGGAGGAGAGACTATGCCTTCATTGGCTAGAATATCTTTGTTGTAATACAAAACAATAGGGTCAACAACAATAGGAAAGCCTATAATACCTTCTTTGTCTAGATATATATCAGCTCCATCTATATATAAATTACGAAATGATTCTTTAGGAAGAGTTCCATAAGGTATTTTGTATACAAAATTATCATTCCTTTTTATCATATCTGGCGATATGATAAAGAGATCAGGGCCATTACCATTTGCAAATGCTTCAATCAAATCTTGTTGATAAGTTGAGGCATTTTTTTTCACATAATTAATATTTAAATCATTATTATCTACCATACCAATAGCTGTCGATACAAAAGAGTCTGGAAATGTACCCCATACAACAACCTTACCTGAAATATTGTCTGGTCCTGGTCCAGAATCAAGATCAATGAGACCGGAGAATATTAAAACTCCAACAACAAAGAAGGCTAAAAATATTGCAACCAGAATTGTTTGAAAATTATTCATGTGAGAAAATTATACCATAATGATGAGGATTTGTAGTAATTTTTTCTACAAAGCTAAAACCTCTTTTAGTAAATAAATCAGTTGCCATGTTAGGTTCTACTACATGTTCAGGGCTCGGCCCCATGCCACTAAAGGACGACAACCATTCTACTAGGAGAACCTTGCCATCTTTCTTTAAAATTCTACGTACTTCGTCGAGTAGGCCCAGCTTGTCATCGGCTTGAAATAAAACATTGGCAACAATAACAGCATCCATGGAATGATCAGCAACTTTGGTGCCATGAATCTTTTCTATATTGCCCCAAATACATTCAACATTTTTAACCATAGATTCCTTGATTTCACTTTCAAGTTTCTTCACAAGATCCTTTTGAACTTCAATAGCATAAACGTGTCCAGTATGTCCGACATGTTTACTAGCAGCTAAAGAATAAGCACCTGTACCCGCTCCGAAGTCTGCGACGCGCATACCTTCTCTTAATCCTAGTTGTGCCACATTTTGTTCTGGATTTGAAAACATATTTATATTATATCATATTTATAAACAAGCGATAGATGCAATACTATCTCCGGCATGAAGTTTCATGATCGTCACTCCTTGAGTCTGACGGCCAGAAGTTGGAATTGATTTTAAGTCAACACGAATGACTTGGCCCTTTTGAGATACAGCAATGATCTCATTTTCCTCGCCAACTATCTTTGCGACGATAAGCTTACCGGTCTTTGGGGTTACTTTAGCGGTTTTGATTCCTGAGCCTCCACGATTTTGAGTTTTGTATTCCTTTATATTTGTTTTCTTACCTAAGCCATTTGAAGAAAGAGTGAGCAGAGCCAAAGCCGTTTCTCCTTTTGGAATACGATCTACGCCGATAACGAAATCTCCTTTGCCTAATTTCATAGCACGGACTCCACCTGCATTTCTTCCCATTTCTCGAACATCGCTTTCTTTGAATCGAATGGACTGACCGAGAGTCGTAGCCAGCATGACATCATCCCCTTTTGTAACAGCAAGAACTGCTTCAAGCTCGTCTTCTTTATCAAGTTTGATAGCGATTAATCCACTTCGACGCACATCCTTGAAACTTTCAGCTGAGACTTTCTTGGTAACTCCCATTTTGGTAACCATCATTAAGTGTTCAACTGTCTTCTTTGTTTCTTTGTCTATTGGCAATATGGAAGTCACCTTCTCATCACCAACGAGTGCCATATAATTCATGATTGATTTGCCTTTGGTTGCACGCTTGCCCTCTGGAATATCATACATCTTTATCTGGTAAGCCTTGCCTAGATTTGTAAAGAAAAGTAAATCCGAGTGGGTGTTGGCTGAGACGAACATCGTCACAAAATCTTCTTCCTTTGTTTCAATATCAACAACGCCGACACCTCCACGCTTCTGATTCTTGTATTCAGAGGGATCAGTGCGTTTAACATAGCCACCTTTGGTGTAAACCAAAACTGACTCTTTCTCGGGGATTAAATCTTCTTCATTGATAGCCTTGACACCACCCTTGATAATGCGAGTGCGTCTATCGTCTGCATATTTGTTTTTTATCTCAAGCAATTCTTCTCCAATCACTTTTAGCATTTTCTTCGGACTTGCTAGTAAAGCTTCTAACCCTTTGATTAACTCTTGTTTTTCTTTTAATTCAAGTTCAACATTTTTACGTTCAAGACCAGCAAGCTTCTGAAGCTTCATCTCAAGAATAGCAATCGCTTGTAAATCAGAGAACTTGAACTCTTTCATTAAATTTAATTTAGCAGTTGCTGTATCTTTGGAAGAACGTATCACAGATATAACTCGATCTATATGATCAAGAGCTTTTTTAAGACCAAGGAGTATATGCTCGCGATCCTTTGCTTTCCTTAGATCAAACTCTGTACGGCGACGGACAATAACTACTCGATGATCAATAAATTCAAGCAGAAGACTCTTGAGAGAAAGCGTCTGAGGTACTCCGTCAACTAGAGCCACAACATTGAAGTTAAAAGATTGTTCAAGCTGAGTGTGTTTGTAAATATAATTTAAAACTTTCTCAGGAATAATACCTGACTTTAAATCAATAGCAATACGAATGTCTTTCGTAGATTCGTCTCTGAGACCCTTAATGCCTTCGAGCTTCTTTTCTTGGATCAAGAGAGCAATGGATTCTATGAGGTTGGATTTATTTACACGATAAGGAATCGAGGTAATTATAATTTGAAATGTTCCAGATTTCTGTTCAACTATTTCAGCTTCACCACGAGTGACGACACCTCCTCTTCCAGTAGAATAAGCATGTAGTAAATCAGCCTGATTATAAGCGATTCCTCCAGTTGGAAAATCAGGTCCTTTGACAAATTGCATGAGATCCTCTGTCGTTGCCTCTTTGTTGTCTATCAAATGAATTGTAGCGTCAATAACTTCAGATAAGTTGTGTGGTGGAATATTGGTCGCCATCCCAACAGCAATACCTAAAGTTCCGTTTAAAAGCAAGCTCGGCACAGCAGTTGGAAGGACTGTCGGCTCCTTACGAGTCTGATCATAGTTCGGATGAAAATCCACTGTCTCTTTTTCTAAATCAAGCAACAGAAGAGATGATAGTTTTGACATTTTAGCTTCGGTATAACGCATAGCAGCTGCTCCATCACCATCTATAGAACCAAAGTTACCTTGTCCATGAATAAGTGGATATCGATAAGAGAAATCTTGGGCCATTCCAACCATTGAATCATAAACCGCAACATCACCATGTGGATGGTATTTCCCGAGCACATCTCCGACTACTGCTGCTGATTTACGAAAGCGGGCTGAACTGGTAAGTCCCATTTCGTTCATTGCATATAAAATTCTTCTATGGACTGGTTTTAATCCATCACGAACATCTGGAAGAGCACGATCAGTAATAACTGACATGGCATAGTCAATAAATGAATCCTTCATTTCTCGACTTATATCAACTTTAACAACATTTATATGTTCCTTTGTTATTTCTTTTTTTGGTTCTTCTTTTTCTTTTGACATATTATTGATTGGAGTATTCTATTGGCATTAAATCTATTTGCTTTTCATCTTTTTGTTCGGTTTCTGTTTTAACTGTATCTTTTGATGAGGCCTTACCTACACTTGCACTTACGTTACTATATGTATCAGACAGTGAATTACTGAAAAGTTTAAATGGTTTTATATCTTCACGAGTTTTTTCCTTTACTTCTGGATTTCCGAATCGAACACCCAATCCATAAATCCAAATAACCCCAACAAAAAACATGGAAACAATCATTGCCCCTGCAAAAATTTGCTTGCGCTTACCTTCTTCTTTTTTTTGTAGATTTTTTATATATGTACGCATGTGATTTTGATTCAGTAGAATTGCCAAGCTTCAAATTTGGTAATTCACACGTCGTGCTTATGTCTTTTAAAGCACAGCGTAAACTGATTTAACTAACTTGATAATACAATAATCTCACCTTCGCGACCAGTAAGATCTTTTACCTTAAGAGTAAGTTTCTCAACAGGCTCTACTTTATCTTGACCTCCTTCTTTTAAGAAAGCTTTCAATGTCTTCTCGTCATAATCCATAGGTATAATAATCTTGGGCTCCAGAGAGACAGCAAGTTTGTAAGCTTCTGTAGGATCCAACAAATCATGATTCCCAATTGGAACAAATAAAATGTCGGGACTACCTATATCTCCGCGAATTTCTGCTGAAATTTTATTATTGGACATACAACCCAAGAAACATATTGATATATTATCTATGGTAAGAGAGTAAATTGTATTGATATATTTCTTTTCATTGAGAATTGACTCGGTCATAATACCTTTAATGAAAATATCTTTAATCTCATAATCTCCAGGACCCTTAACTTCAAATGGTACATTATCACCATGCATTACCATGTCAAAACCATTATAATCTGGATGATTAGTCGTACAAAGGGCTATATCTGAACCGAAGCGAGATCCCTTTACATCTCCTTTTGAATCTTTACTAATAGGATTAACCGCCACCACTAAGTCCCCCTGTGCGATTTTGAAAAACTGTTTACCGAAATATGTGATAATCATAAGTATATTATAGCAAATATAAATAAAAAAGAAAGAAAAAAACAGTCAAAAAGGTAATATAAACACCATAAACTCCCAAAATCCTCAGATAGTGGCCTTGCCACTATCTGGAAGACTTTCTATAATTACATTCAAATCCTCATCTTCAAGCAAGGATTTCTTCCCTCTTTCCTCCCTAACTATTGAAACTATTTCATCGCAATGTTTTTTAAACTTATTTACACCTCCAAAGATTTCTAAAATTCTTTCCCCTTCTTTTTTAGATATAATATCAAATTTCTTATTTTCATATTCGAAATCTCCAGAGAAAACTAACTGGTTTTTATTTTCTGGAATATTATGAATTAAATAATTTTTATTAACATAACCTATTAATTTATTAAAATAATTTTCATTAACAATTATTTGTGATTTAAATTTACCCTGAAATAAAGAACCTGATCGGGTATTTTTTACATTAAAATAATAAGAATATCCACCTTGTAACTTATGCATGAATTTTGAAATACCATTGTCTGAAACTTGTCTCAATATAAAATGAAAATGATTAGGATTAAGACAATATCCTATAATTTCTACTAATGGCTTCTTATTTTCTCTCTCAGATAGAGGCAAGGCCTCTATCTGATTAAATTTACGAATATTTGCAAGACTTATTATTTTATCTTCCCTATTAAATTCTTTAATACTTTCTAAAAAGCGATAAATATCATTTTTATCTGAAAAAATATCCCGCTTGTCTACCCCACGGTTATAAATATGATACATCTGCCCTGTTATTAAAGGTTGTCTTCTTGTACTCATGTTTTTTATTATACTATATTTAGTATCCCCCAGATAGTGGCAAGGCCACTATCTGGGTATTTTATATTATTAAAATAATTAAATATATTATTCAATTTCTCCAAACCATTTTTTGTACAATTCATCATACGAACCATTTTCTCGAAGAGTCAAGATTGCTAGGTTCACGTCTTTTCTAAGTGGACTACCCTCTTGTAAAACAAATCCATATTCTTGTTTATCAAATACTTCTCCGGTAATTTCTGCCCATTCTGCTCCTTCATTAAGTACATAGTATTTTAATACTGGTGCATCAAAGACAACGGCGTCTATTTGATTATTCTTAAGCTTTTTGTAAGCTTCTTCTATTGTTGTTACAGAAGTTACTATTGCACCAAAACCCTTAAGGATAGATTGACTTGTAGTTCCTTCTACTGTTGCAACATTTTTACCTTCTAAATCTTTTGCTCCTTCAATATTTAAACGAAATTTTTTGGTTGTAATAAAAGCAGTTAATTCTCCAATAAATAAACCAAGAAAGGCAAGACTTATTAATTGCCCCAGAGAAACTATTAATCTTCCGATCCAAGAACTAACTGAGTACACAAATAGAGCTCCATCTAATCCAAGCATTGAACACATAAATATCCATGTTACTTGTAGAATTCCAGGAAAATAAGCGAGAGACATTGAGCCGTTATTTCTTTCTACAATATACAAGACAGTACCTAGCATCAATATAATACCAAGAAGAATAAGCAACGGTTTTAAAAACTGTTTATAACCCTCAGCAAAAAATGTCTTTATGGTATTACCAAAATTAATATTTTTACGATTTTTTGACAGTAATATATGTAAACCAGAATTAAAAGTTGAGTGAGAAAAATCTATAATCTCTTCTCTTTTTTCATTAATAGTTATCGAAGCAAAAGCAACATCAGCCTCTCTTTTATTTACAATAGGAATTAATTCTTGAAAATTATATTTTTTATATTCAAAACCTACTCCCATTTCTCTCGCTATCATTTCCCATAAATCAACTTCAAACCCAGAATATTTATTATTTGACTCCATAACAAAAGGGGGCATTTGAGAAACAACAACTTTCAATTTTTGGGTATTTTGCATCTATTTAATTTTATTATACTAATACACCAATAATACCCTCACCTCAGGCAAACTGTCAACTGCAATTTACAAAAAAAACACCCAACATCACTTATTGAATCTTTGTGGTTGGAATAATTAATAATAGCAATATCTAGAGCTCTCTCTGTGTCTTCTTTATTTTTATTTTCTATAGCATACTATATATCAATTTATTATTATAAATATATTTTTAAAATAACATACTTGATTAATATTACCTTATATAGTATAGTAACTAAATTATCAGCCAGATTGGAATTTAACCCTTTTTATTAAAGCATTTAATAAAAGAAATCCAAGCTGTGCCGCATAGTGCGGTTTTTTTAGTACAAAAATATGAAAAATGAAAATGAAGATGTAGTTTCAAGCATCGCAGAGCATGCAAAAATTGAACTTTCAAGTATTGGTAAAATGCTTGATAAAGCTCTACTTCCACCACAAGTGGATTCACTTGTAGAAGGTCCAGTTATTTCTATCCAAAAATCTTCTGTTTATATTGACCTTGCTCCCTTTGGAACAGGTATAATATACGGGCGTGAATTTATTAACGCTAAAGATATAATCAAGAAAATAAATATTGGGGACGTTGTTAAAGCTAAAGTTGTAGATACCGATAACGAAGATGGTTATATTGAACTATCGTTGAAAGAAGCTAAGCAAGCTCTTATATGGAGTGAAGCTGATAAGGCTATCAAGTCTAAAACAGCACTTGAACTTACTGTTAAAGAAGCAAACAAGGGTGGCCTCATTCTTGATTGGCAAGGTATTGCTGGCTTCCTTCCAGCATCTCAGCTTAAGAGTGAACACTACCCTCGAGTAGAAGATTCCGATAAAGATAAAATTTTGAAGGCATTGAAAATGCTTGTCGGTAAACGTATTAGTGTAGTTATGATTTCAGCTCTTCCAAAGGAAGGTAAACTTATCTTCTCTGAGAAAGACAATAATCCTGAAGAAAGAAAGGAAATTATCGGTAAGTACGGAATTGGAGATGAAATAGAATGTACTGTCGCTGGTATTGTTGACTTTGGAGTATTCCTAAAAGTTGAAGAAGGATTAGAAGGACTAGTGCACATTTCAGAGATTGATTGGGGCCTAGTAGAAGATCCACGTTCAATGTTTAAAGTTGGAGATAAAATCAAAGCTAAGATTATAGATATCAAAGATGGAAAAATTTCTCTATCTATCAAAGCTCTTAAAGAGAATCCATGGAAAGAATTTGAGGGAACACTTAAGAAGGGAGACATCGTTTCTGGAGTAGTTATCAAGTTCAACAAACATGGAGCCCTAGTGTCTATCAAGCAAGGAGTTGCTGGACTTGTCCACAATTCAAGCTTCGGTTCTGAAGAGAAACTTAAGAAAACTCTTGAACTAGGAAAGACTTACAACTTCCAAGTAACACTATTTGAACCAAAAGATCAGAGAATGACTTTAGTGCACCTAGAAGATATAGTGAAGTAATTACGAATTACTGACTACAAAATAGCATCGCCGACAAAGTCGGCGATGCTATTTTGATTCATATATTAAATTCTTAATTCGTAATTATTAATTTTTAATTAAACACACTCATAGCCTTATCCTTTCCTTCGGATGAAACCATCGTTATAATTTCTGTTACCTTTTTGGACATATTTTTTATAATTTTCAGTTCGTCTTCCTTGAAGGTACCGAGTAAGAATTTGAGGACAGCTTCCTCACCTTTTGGTTTTCGGAATTTACCTGTCGGTGTTGAAGGAGAAACTCCGATACGAATACGTACGAATTCTTTTGACTTGACGCGCTTGATAACAGATTCAAGTCCATTGTGTCCACCCGAGCTTCTATCGTAAGAAATTTTCAAGCTTCCTAGAGGCAAGTCTAGGTCATCGTACACAACTACTAAATTTTTTAATTTCTTTTTGTCATCAATAATTCCACAAACAGCATTACCTGAATTATTCATGAAAATATTTGGCAATAAAAATTCTACCTTCTCGCCATCAAGTTCACCCTTTGATCGAAAAGATTTCAATTTCATATCATTCTTCCAGTTTGGAAAATCATTTGCTTTCGCAATTTTCTCTAAAATAATTCGTCCTGTATTGTGACGAGTATTCTCATATTCTTTCCCTGGATTTCCAAGTCCCACTATTAGTATCATATTTTTATAATACCATAATGTAAGTTGTTCGTGAAATAACTCTAATATTTTTGTGTAGTAGTTTTTTAAAATTTTTATCCGCGTCGGAGCCCTTTAGGGTAAAGCGGGAAAAAATTTAATAAACTACGAAACAAAAATATCATCACACCACACAAAATCATATTCCGTCAAGATAATTTGTGTGGTAAAATAAGCCACATATGGAAAATAATATTAATGAAAAAGTACTTGGTAATTCTAAGTTTAAGAAGTTTCTAGCCGAAGGCTGGGATCTTATCAAGTTTGCAATTATAGCCTTGGCTATAGTTATTCCTATTCGTATGTGGGTAGCACAACCATTTGTAGTATCTGGTGAATCTATGTATCCTACATTTGACAATGGTCAATATTTAATAATTGATGAGATATCATACATAGTGGGGAATGCTCATAGAGGAGATGTTGTTATTTTTCGTTACCCCAATGACACAAAAAGATTTTTCATAAAAAGGATTATCGGATTACCAAACGAGAAAATAATTATAAATGATGGATCTGTCACAATAATAAATAAAGAAAACCCTAATGGTTTTAAAATGGTAGAACCATATATAAATGAAAAATTCTTTACAGGAAAAGAATATGAGACGAGAGATAATGAATATTTTGTTTTAGGAGATAATAGAAATAAAAGTTCAGACTCCCGATTCTGGGGTGTGTTACCTGAAAATTTAATGGTTGGTCGTGCTTACCTAAGACTCCTACCACTGAAAGAAATGTCATTTTTACCAGGAAACTATAAACAATAATTAAAATGAACCCTCAAGCAAACAAAAAAAATAAAGATCCTTTTCAATCAATTAAAGGAATGCGAGACATCTTAGATGAACAATATTATCATTTCCAGGGCTTCTTTGAAAAAGCTCAGGAAGTAGCCGTTTATTACGGATTTAAGCCCATAGAGACCCCTGTCGTTGAACAAGAAGGAGTATTTACTTCCTCTATTGGAGAAGGAACAGATATTATAGATAAAGAAATGTATACTCTCAAAACAAAAGGTGGAGATCATTTGGCCCTTCGACCAGAACACACTGCAGGACTCATGAGAAGCTATATAGAACATGGAATGCAATCTCTTCCTCAACCATTACTCTTCTATACTTATGGACCAAGTTTTAGACACGACAATCCTCAAAAAGGAAGGTACCGTCAATTTTATCAATTTGATATTGACGCCCTTGGAAGTGAAAAAAGTATTCTAGATGCATTGGTTATAAAAACCACTTGGACCATATTAGAAGAAGCTGGTGCTAAAAATTTGTCTGTCGATATTAATTCTATAGGTGACAAAGAATGTCGAGCTAGCTATATCCGTGAGCTTGTTTCTTATTACAAGAAAAATATCGCTTCCCTTCCTGCTGTAGATCGTGAGAGGCTGAAGACAAACCCTCTCCGAATTCTTGATTCGAAAGAAGAGAAAACTATTGAACTTAATCAAAATGCACCCGATACTCTTTCTCATCTTTGCTCTGCTTGCAAGAAACACTTCAAAGAAGTTCTGGAATATCTTGAAAAAATGGAGATTCCTTATAATATAAACAAGTGTCTCGTCCGAGGTCTTTCTTATTATACAAGAACAGTTATTGAAATAATGATAGAAGATGAAGAAACCGGTAAGATGGTCACAATCGCTGGTGGTGGTCGCTATGATTACTTGGCCAAACAATTAGGTTCTAAAAAAGATGTTCCCGCTGTTGGCATTGCTATTGGAGTCGACAGAGTTGTCGAAGCTCCATGGTTCTCCAAACTAGCCCCTCGTATCATAAAAAAACCAAAAATATATTTCATTCAACTTGGTTTTGACGCTAAATTGAAATCATTAAATGTTATTGAAATACTCCGAAAAGGTAAGGTGCCGATAGCCCAATCAATATCCAAAGATAATCTCGGAGCTCAGTTGGCCGTTGCTGAAAAGCTTGGTATGCGTTATTCAATAATTTTTGGACAAAAAGAAGCTATGGAAAATTCTGTCATCTTCCGAGATATGAGTAATCGATCTCAAGATACAGTAAAGCTCCCAAACTTGCTTGAATATATTAAAAATCTTAAATAAAATTTTATGATTGAAATTGTTCAAAGTGAAAATCCGGTTTTGCGCAAAATAGCAAAAGATGTTGCTGTCTCTCTAATCACAAAACCCAAAATAAAGAAAATTATAGCTGATATGATTTTTGCTTTAGATTCTCAAAATGATGGAGTTGCTATCGCTGCTCCCCAGATAGGAGTCTCCCTGCGTATTTTTGTTGTTTCTGGTAGAATTTTTGACGAGGATTTTATTCGAGGCAAAGGATCAACAGAAGCTGATTTATATCAAAAGGCACGCCAGCCTGATTTGGTTTTCATCAATCCAGTATTAAAAAAAATATCTAAAGACAGAAAGCTGATGGCAGAGGGGTGCCTCTCTGTCAGACCAATATATGGCAAAGTTCGCCGAGCTACCCGTGCGACTGTCGAAGCTTATGATCAAAATGGCAATAAATTTAGCAAAGAAGGCAGTGGTTTACTTGCACACATATTCCAGCATGAGACAGACCACTTAGATGGAATCCTATTTACAGATAAAGCAAAAGAAATGTATGAATCTTTTGATGAAATAAACTCGATAAAAGATAAAAATGTCAGCTAATAATTTAAAATTTATATTCTTTGGAACCCCAGATGTTGCAAGCAAGACACTTGGCATTTTGAAGGACCGAGGATATATACCAGAACTCCTCATCACTTCACCTGACTCCCCTAGTGGGCGAGGACTGGTTATGACAGAGACACCAGTAGCCATTTGGGCAAAAGAAAATAATATAAAATGCTTAAAACCTGAAAAAATCGACGAGGAATTCATTTCAAAACTTTCAACTTTCAACTTTCAACTTTCTGTAGTTGTTGCTTATGGGAAAATACTACCAGAAGCTCTGATAAAAACCCCTCGTCTTGGAACTATCAATATTCATTATTCTCTACTACCTAAATACCGTGGAGCTTCCCCTCTTGAAGCTACCCTACTAAATGGAGATGAAGAAACGGGGATCAGTATTCAACAGATGGAATACAAGCTCGATAGTGGGCCAATCTTAAAAGAAGAAAAACTTGAAGTTGGAATAAATGATACTAAAGAAGAACTTCGAGACAGATTAATAGACCTTGGAGCAAATTCTCTTTGCGACATACTTCCTTTGATAATTAAAAAAGGGATAGTTCCTAAAATCCAAGATGAATCAATGGCCACTTTTTGTAAAAAGATTAAAAAAGAATATGGAGAAATAGACATAAGTGGTAATGCAATAGAAAATTGGAATAAATACAGAGCTTATCACGGTTGGCCAGGAACATTTTTCTTTACTAAAAAGGGAGAGAGATTAATGAGAATTAAGATCGCCGAAGCTAAATATGAAAATAACTCGTTTATCATTAAACGAGTTATTCCTGAAGGTAAAAAGGAAATGAGTTATGAGGAATTCCTAAGGTGGAATTAATATTTAGAAGTAAAAGGATTTCTTCTTGAAACTCCTTTGATCATTTTCTTGACACTAATCGCCCCTCTTTTAAAGAGAGTTATCTTTCTTTTTTTATTATTTACTATCTTGTCAACGAGCTGATCCTTAGCTTCATCTATGGCCTTATATAAATCACTCTTTTCGGAAGTTGTAAAAAATTTCTCTCCATCTATTTCTATATCAAATTCGGCTTTAAAATAATCACCCTGCTTGTGATGATTCGTTGTCTTGCCTACTTCCACATAAACATTAACGTCCTCTCCCTTAGTAACAATTTTTTCAATAGCTTTTAATTTTTTGTTTACATAATTACTAATAGCTAGAGTTAATTCCATATTTGTTGCTTTTATATTTGTGGTCATATTTGTGATTTCAAGTTACTAATAATACTTACATTATACCAAATAATTTTAAATATTTATTGATAATATTTTACTTTGAGATTGATGTCCGCTTATAATACGCACAGATTTAATATTGACCTTATAAATATAAGCTATAATCTCCCTGATGCGAGCATTTGCCAAATTACGTTCGGCGGGTTCTTTTACAGAAATGGTGTATTGATTGTCCTTTTTCTTTTCAATCTTTTCTTTTTTTGCCCCAGCTTGAACTTTAATTTTTATATACATACTATATATTCTTAACTAAAAAATACCATCCCAATCAATCCTAGAATTGATAAATAAATAAGACATGGAATAATAACTCCTTTCAAAACTTGTCTCTCTGAATTTTTTAGTCCAGTCACAGCTTCAGCAGTTAAAATATCGGCTAAGGCGATCATATTACCAGCCCCCGCTCCAACAACACCCAGAGCTAAAATAGCGCTTGTATTCAAAAAGAGGTTTGAAGCAGACACATAAAATAAATTTCCAAACATAATATTTGAAACGGTGACACTTCCTGTCATAAAAGCTCCAAAGGCTCCTATGAACGGCGCAAAAAATGGCAGCCAAACGGTTTCAAAACTTTCAGTGATGAGGCTAATTGCCGAAAGAATTCCTGAATTATTGTGTCCCGAATTTATCATGATTTGAACCATCGCTAACATCGAGAAAACTACTAGGAATGGATAAATCGCCCCACCAAAACCTTTTTTAATTGAGCTTGTTATTGTCCACCATTTCTCTCTCCATATTAATATAACTAAAAGACCTGAAATTGCAAAAATAAAACCGGGATTAAATAAACTGAAAGTATGTTTGAAGCCTAACGCTAGAGGAATTCCCATTTTGCCTAAAATAATCTTACCGCTTATTAACAATACCACCAGAATCATATAAGGTAAGAAGGCTTTAAATAGTGACATCGTTGACTGATTTGTTTCTATTTCTTTATCTGTAACTAATGACAATTTTTCTTTCGGTACTAAAAAGTTTAATTTGATAGAAATAATAATTATTATTAATCCAATGATTGATCCTAAGATAGAAGGAAATTCTTGCCCAAAAGAAACAACTAGAATAGACGGAATGACAAAGGCTAGTCCTGACCAAATAGCAAAAGGTAAGGCATCAAAAAATTCTTTTTTTCGATTAAGTCGACCTCTAGTTATAACCCAAAGCATAAAGACTGGAATAATAAAGCCAATCGAATTTAGTAAAACCGAAATAAGAGGAACGCCAGCAATGTTTAACCCCACAAAACCCATTTTTATAGGAGTCCCAGCAGCTCCAAAAACACCGGGCACGCTATTGCCTAAAAGACCAACAATTAAAGATTTTATTGGGGATAAACCTAAGCCAATTAAAATCGGCACCGCAATAGCAGCTGGCGTTCCAAAACCAGCTGTTCCTTCTATAAAACATTCCAAAAACCAAGCAATAATAATTATGGAAACTCTATAATCTTTTGAAAGATTGCCTAAATAATATGATATATTTTTTATTATTTTTAAATCTTTTAAAATTTCCAAGAAAAATATCGCCCCAAAAATTATAATGAATATATCTAAGGCGACAAAAAATCCCTTACCGTAAGAAGTATACAAAAAGAGAGGTAATATTTGCCAATAAAAGACAGCTAAAAAAGTATAAAAAATTAAAGTGACAACAGAAGCTTTTAGCAGGGTTGTCTTTTTGATAAATAAGAGAAAGAAAAAAACAAGGAAAGGTAAAACAGAAAATAAAATAGGTAGATTATGCATACAATAATATTACTTTATCTGTTAAATTAATAATGAGCTATCTTATCAAAAATTAAATTTCTTCAATATCTTCCTTTATTTCTTTCAAATCTTTTTTTATTTCGGTAAGAGATACTTCTTCCTTCTTAATCTCAGATTCAGTCTTCTCGTCAATCCTTTTCTCTCTCTTGATACCTGAAATAATTATACTATCCCCCACAAAAAAAGATACAAAAAGACCAGAAGTTATAGAAATCACCATACCCCAAAAAAGAGATGAAAATCCGGACATTCCTAGATCATCAGCAAGATGCCAAACACCCCTCCAAATAAGAACAACTCCCACACTGCCGATAAAAGCATATAAAAGTGGCCAGTGACTAAGCTTGTGTCTAACTAAAATTTTTAAATGATTTAAAAACTTAATAACTTTCTTAATTATTTTCATATTATTATAATAGCATAAAAAATATTAAAAAATAACACTTACCGCAAAAGCCTCCGGAAGGAGGCTTTTGACAGGAGGTTATTCCTAAAAACTTTTCGTGAGGTAAATTTTATTCGGTATGCATAGCAAAAAGTACATTCATGCCAATCACACTTCCTTGAGTCTTCCATCACGCGAGAATATATAGGAGATTAACCTTACTTATATTATAAACCTCTTACAGAAAATAGATACTATAATTTCCATATTTTTATAAATAAATTTATAACCCTTGTTTTATAAAGTAAAACGCCCCCTTTTAGGGAGCGTTTTACTTTACGAGAATAGTATATATTATACACGCTCTACATTTACAGCACTTGTTTTCTTTTCACCGTTTCTTTCGTTCTCTTCTATTGTGAATGTGACAGTGTCCCCTTCACGAAGATCTTCAAATGAAACTCCAACAACTTTATCCTTGTGAAAAAAGACATCACTTGATTGTCCTTCGACTGTGATAAATCCAAATGGCTTGTCAGTGACGATTTTTTTGATAGTTCCTTTCATATTATATGAGTTTAATTAAATGAATAATGTACAAAATAGAAATTACTAAATCGACTTATTTCAGATAATAGCTTTTGTATCTTTATAATACCACTAATTTATACATTAATCAATGTTGTATTATTTTGCCCTCTTTGCAACAGATTTCTTTTTATCAATTTTATTAGCAAGCATAGTGTTTTTAATCACTAAACGCTTTGCCGTCTTGTGAGATCTTGGTGATTTTGTATGTGGACTAAGCCCTGTTTCTCTTTTTGCCATATTATTTATTTGGTTATTAATAAGATAGGCGTATTATACTCTAAATTTACAAAAATTGCTATCTAAATTGCAAAGATATATTAATCAGTATTGGGGTGTTAATAATAATTATAATTAATATAAAAATGCTGATATGATGTATATATATGGACATCTTAACCGAACTCATTTTGCCTTATATAATACTCTACAAATACTGGGCATTGTTTGTAGTTACATTCTTTTCAGCACTTTTTATTCCTATTCCAGCAGGAACTCTACTTATTGCTTCATCTGCTTTCGCCAGCCAGGGATATTTTAAAATTTCTACTTTATTAATAATAGTTATCATTGCAAACATAGCAGGAGATAACTTGTCGTACTTACTAGCGAAACTATATGGGAAAAAAGTTTTCTCTCATATTCCATTTATAAACAAAGTATTGAATTCAAAAGATTTTATTTTGGTTGAAAAAGGTATAAGTAAAAAATCCGGATTTATTATTATTCTAAGTCGTTTTGAAGTTATTTCAACTATAACATTAAATATTATATGTGGAATTAGTAAAATTAAATACAAGAAATTTTTAACTTATGAAATTATAGGAACATTTGCAAATGTATTATTTTACTCTTCAGTTGGATATTTCTTTGGCGATAACTGGCAAGCAATCAATAAGCTAATTGGTAATTTTAGTATTATTTTCTTTATAATGATTATTATAACAATCTCATTTTTTTGGGGAAAAATGATGCATAAATTAAAAAGTGAATTACAAAATTAAGTATTTCTGATTTAAATTATTTTAATTTATTTTTAAAACGTTCAGGTAATCTATCTTCCATTTCTCTGTAAACAGCCATATAAAATGCGGGCTTTACTACCCATTCGCTTTCATCATGATCTATCAGCCAATTGATTAATTCTTCATTGGAATATTTACTTACTGTTTCTCTTGCTTGGTTAAAAGATAGCTTTGTAACTTGTAAATTCATAAATCTTTTATGCTTATCCGAAATAACAAATCTTATAAATTTAAGAAATGGATCAGCTAATTTTTGTATTTCTTTTTCTCTGTCTGTTAGACCGGCACTTTTATCTATATCTTTTTTCTCTGATGGATTGTCATTAGTAACATCCGGTGAACTTACCTCAGTTTTTCTTCCCTTATTAAAATCAAAATTCATAGTTTCTCCCATAATGTTTTAATTATAGCATAAGTTAAAATAAAAATTTTATTTAAGACAAAAGAAAATCCAACGGGGTTTATTTGTATATAAATAGCCTGGATTAGCTTTTATAGCTTTTTCTTTTATAAATTTTGTTATCTCCAATTCAGCCGAGCCATAAGAGTAAATAGGAAAACCAACTTGTGGAGATGGACTTTTTTCATCTGGCCTTACTAAAATTACCTTTGACTTTTGTGTTTTAGAATCTTTATACCAAATTACAAGTGAATTCCCATTTAGATTTATAAAATTATATGCATATTCTACATTCTTAAATTCTATAATTTTATTTCCAGTTATCCCTTTAATTGTAATATAATCTTCAGTAACTTCAATATACTTCAACCTATAAAAAGATTCTGCTGATAAAATAAATATAAATGCAAAAATAAAAATAAAAACTGTGGTAAATAAAGTAAGGCTACCATATGACAGTATTCCAAAAATAAAAAAGGCTGTGATCCCCATTAGCACCGGATAGATAACATAATACATATATGTTTCAAATGGTGAACTTTTATATAAAATAGACATAAATTTGATTATAATAATAAAAAAACTTTAATAATAGACCATTATACCACTCTTAAATATCAAATCCCAATTTTCTGTATTGAGATGGGGGGGTCTAATAGTAATAATTTGTCTAGATTAACCCTTTAGGCTTTTAGTATTTAAGTTTTGTAATGATATGTTAAGTTTATATAACTTATCTGCTTGGAGCAATTCATCTTCTATACCAACGTGTGAAATATTTTCCAAATCTTCAAAAGATACCCATTTGTAGTCGGTAAAGTCATCACTAATTTTAATATTATCAGAATTTTCAACTTCACATAAGTAGGAGAATACTTTGACTGTTTGATCGTCTGGCCTTATGAAAGATTTATCTTTTAATAAAATTTTCCCAGATTTCAAATCCAAGTTTGCTTCTTCCCTTGCTTCTTTTACTAGAGTTTCCTCTATGGTGTCATTGTCTTCAACTTTTCCTCCAGGAAACGTGTACATACCAGGATAAGCAATTTCTCTATCTGATCTTTTGAGAACTAAATATTTACCTTCATTATTTCTAATAACAGCAACCGCTGAAACAATATGAAGTTTATTATTTTTAGTATATGCCATGTACTGTTGAGAATTAAGATTTGTCATTTAGATACTTACTAGCAACACTCAATGCAAATGAGGGCAGTATAATAAATACAGTCGCAAATAGAAGCCTGATAAATATTTCACTTATCCTAGAATCTGGTGTATCTGGCCCAGAACCAGTTATGACAACCAAAATACCTATAATCCCAAAAACGATAGATGAATAAATAAAAACTCGAGTTGCTATTTTTTGCATAATATCTAGTATAACAATGAAAATTAGATCAGTAAACCTCTCAAAATCCCCAATTATAGAGGGTTCTTTGGCTCTAGGTCTGGAATAAATTGGGATTTTATTAATATCTAGGTCAACAGACTAAGTTTAATATAATAGTTATTATTATCATATAGGACTATAATGAATTAAGTCGTAAGAATGTTTATAGATATTATTAATAATTTAAATTTAAATTTATGGACTCAACAAATTCACCCAGTACAAAGCCTCTATATCGAGGAACTCAAATAGTTTGGTACGTTTTGGGTGTTGTAGAAGTATTATTAGCATTTAGGTTTGTCCTAAAATTTCTAGGAGCAAATGCTGGTGCTGGTTTCAGTAGTTTGATTTATCAAATAACGCACATCTTTGCTACTCCATTTCTCAATGTTTTTAGAATAACAAATGTATCTGGAAGTATCTTTGAATGGACCACCTTATTGGCAATGGTGGTGTATTGGATGCTAGCTATTGGTATTATTAAAATCTTTCTTATTGGAAAGACAGTTTCAACTCCAGAAGCTGCTGTTAAGTTGAACGATCAAGAAAAATAAATATTTTAATTAATAAAAGCCCTTAACTTAGGGCTTTTATTAATTTGCAAGGACAATCCTTGCGAATCATTGGAAATGGAATGGGTAAACTATATTAAAATGAAAGAGCAAACTTCATTCTGAAGTTTGCTCTAGTGTTTTTTCTAAGTATTTTTTCTTAATTTTTTCTATGTATTCACTAGAAACAGACCTGGAGCATCCATGACAAATATGCCGTACAATATTGAATTCCGTAGTATTAGAGTTCGTAATTAATAATAATTTTGCCATTTCTCTAACACTCGATACATAAATACCATTACAATAAACATCCCAACAGACTAGGCAAATTGTTACATTTTTCATAAGATTAAATTTAGAATTTGTGTAGATTTATCTTAAGTGTATACCTTTTGAAAAATATAGATACTAGTAGTCCTTTCCAATGGTTGGGAGTATTAACAAAGGACTGACCATTACAGCCAGTCCTTTAATATTTTTTCAAAACCATATTACGACTTTGGGAAGGCCATTCCTTCAAGTCCAAAATATCGTTTTACATAATACATAGCTATTAATACCCCAAAAATAATAGCATAAATTAATACTGTTTTTAATTTAGATGATTTCCCGACAGATTGGTTTTAAGTTTTTTGAAATAAAATTAATTAGATATTAATATTTCATCTCCACTAGAAAGGGCAGATCTTTATTACTCACAATGGCGAGCGACTAAGATTCTTTGTAATATTCATTAATTCCTTTTGTGTGACACAGGAATATTCTGTACCCTGTCCCAATAAAGTACCCTATGAATAGACATAAAGAAACTAATAAGAAATCTTCCCCTGATTCTTCAAAGAAAGTTTTATTAAAAATATGACCCGCGATATTGAATATTAATCTTAATGAAATATACAGTACAATTAGCCCTAATATCATTTGCAGCCAATAATCTTCTTTACTTGTTACATTTTTTAAGATTAACAATTTTGGAATCAATATACCAATTCCACAAAAATACCCCATCGTAATTGCTCCAATTATGTTATCACTAAGACCAATAAAATAAGGAACGAAAACACAGGCAATAGCAAGTACTAGGCCTAAAATAATTAATGAAACATTCTTTTTCATCTTGTTTTTGTTTAAAGGTTAAAGATTTATTGAATTATTCTCATTTCCAAATATTAGAAACAAAAATAATTCAACAAACATAACCCAAAATTCAATTTCAAAAAACTGTTTTTCTTTTACATTACATTTTTCAACTTGTAAAGTCAATAGGTTCGAACTCGTTAAAATACAAGACAAAATAACCATTGTAAAATATGATATAATATACAAATGAGGAAAATATATTATGTAACAGGAGTGAGTGGAACAGGAAAAACAACTGTTACTAAAGAATTGAACAAACGAGGTATTTTTGCTATAGATCAAGATTCAAAAGAATATGGTCTTTGTAGTTGGAAACACAACAAAACAATGAGGAATGCCAAGTTTGAATATGGTATAGGAAAAGAATTTCTTGAAGCTAATGATTGGTATTGTGATATAGAAAAATTAAAGAAAATATTAAATGAGAATGAAAAAATTTCTTTTGTTTGTGGTGTGTCTGCAAATCAAGATGAATATCTGAATTTATTTGATAAAGTTTTTCTTCTTCAGTGCCCTCTCGAGACATTAGTAAAAAGAATTGATGAAAGAGAAGACCACCAATTTGGGAAACATCAGTCAGAGAAAGAACATATTTTAAATTGGTATAAAGATTTTCCTCAAAATCTAATAGACAAAGGTGCAATCGTCATCAATAATATTAATCCAATTAATATTGTAGTAGATAAAATATTAAAAAATATTTCTTAAAATTTAATCCGAACTGGAGACGAAGTTTGAATGGCCACATTAAATAAAAAACCCGCTCATGAAGATTGGGTCTTCCTAAGCGAGTTTAATTTTTTAAGCTAGTAAATTACATAAAACCAGCTTTTACCAAATAATTATTCCTCCCCCAGATTTTACAGTGAATTCTATCCTGTTCACACTATTTCCTAACAGTAATTGATCCATCATTAAATAATAAATACGATCAAAAGACCATTTTGTTACTTGTTCAGGTCTAAAAGAGCGTAAAAATAGAGTAGGGTAAAGTGGATGCAAGATCATTGTATTAGGACCAACTCCTATTCTTTTCAACTGATCATAAGGTTTTTTATCCATATCTCTAATGGTGGTTGAATTTGGATCAATGTCATTGAATTCAATAACAATATGTTCACTATCTATATAAAACGCTATTGCTTGGCAAATAAGATCCTTCGGTTGAGTTGCGCAAACAATATAATATAAATTAGTACCATATTCCTCCCATATATTAAAAACCTCTAACGGGTTTTCTTTACAGAAAGGAGAGCTGTCTTTTTGAAAAAAAGAACCTGTCGTATCTGTTCTAACTGCCCATGGTTTTTTTTGAACCTCAAAATATTTTATAGCTTCTTTTATTTGTTCTAAATTATAACAAACAAAATATTCAAGCACATACTGAGGACCAAAATTTTCTTCTATCCATTTTAAATGGTCTCTCTTGTTGATAGTATCCATATCTTTAAATAGTTAGGATTATATCAGTTGGTAAATAAGCGAGAGACAGTGCAATTTGTAACGCTTTTTTAGGATCATTTTCTCCAGCAAACGGCTGTGATGGTTCTCTCCCATGACGCTTTTCGTTTTCAGCATGCAAAACAACATACTCTGCTGATTCATGGTCATATTGTTCTAATAATTTTTCAATCTTTGTCATAATATCAATTTTTAGAGGTTACTATTTTCTTCACATTACTTCTAATCTAGGTTACTGTCAATACATCAAAAATAACCATAATAAAATATGGCTCAAAATTTTGCTCCGAACCTCATTTATAAAAATAACCTACTGGGTACTGGATGGGACGAAGTTCTAATAAGTATATTGAGTAGAAAATAAAAAAATCCTTTAACTTCATGGAGAGGTAGGATTTTTACAAACATTAAATCAAACAGCTTTTTTAAGTGAAAAAGGTTAACTCCTGGTAGTTTTTATTTGGTAAATATATTTCGGCTTCCTTTTCTTGGGTATTATAAGCGAGCGTAAATCTTTTTAATAAATTTTCAGTGTTCTCTGATTTTATACTGACGCTTAAGGTCCAAGAATTATATTCATGTCTTTTTTCCACCGACCATACAGTTACTTCAATTTCATCACCCTCGTCTAAGATTAAATAAAAATTCTTTCCAAGAACTTCTATAATCTTTAAATTAGGTAAATTCTCAAAAAGTTCTAAACCTTTTAGAATTTTTCTGGTAACAGATTTTTCCATATCGGTAAATTTAAGTGTGAATATTACTTATTTTTTCAATAATAATATCAAGATACTTATCGAGATCTTGAATGTTGTCCGCGATGATTTGATCTTCGTGTTGATCTTCTTCACAGATAGAAGTTAAAAGTTGTTCCCAAATCTTTCTAAATTTGTTATTGGGATCATCTTTTTGGTGTAAAAATATGACTGGTTTTCTGTGTTTAATCGTAAATGCAAACTCTGAAAATGTTCCAGCTGATTTGTACAAATTATTACAACAAAAAATAATGATGTCGCAACTTCTTATATTCATATAGTTTCTGCCTTCACCCATTCCAGTAGGAATACAGACATCTGCATAAGGCGAGGTTTTTTCTATTTCTCCATTATGAGAAAGTATTGCTATTGTTCCAGTCTTGGAATCATAACTTTTTGCTCCTTTCAAAGCAGCATTCATTACTCCAGTGTTTGAACCACCAGTTAATACATAATGACCCTTCCTGGCAATAATTTTCCCTACTTTTTCAGCAAGTAAAATTTCTTGTTCTGTTGCGTTTGCACCAGGACCCATTACTCCGATCGTTAATGTTTTTCTCATTTTGTTTTGGATTTTATAAGTTAAAAAATGATTGAATTATTTTCGTCTCTAAAATTTTTAGAAACAAAAATAATTCAATCAATGTAACTTAAATCCTAATATCAAAGAACTATCACTTTGCATATGATATCATATTTTATAGATTTGTCAACAATGCTCCGAGCTTGGGACGAAGTTCGGAAAAGTATTCTGTCTGAAAATATAGATTGATTTTTATATAAAATCGAGCTATAATTAGGTTGCTCGTGGAGATATACGTCTACGAGATGAGTGTTAATGTTTGTCAACTCATTTAAAGTTGTATGGCAACCCTCGGGTCGCCATAGGCAATAAAGAAGAAAGATAAACAATCTAACAATTAAAGATTTGAAGGTTACGACTATGTTTGTAATAATCATATCATTTATGTTTCAATGCACTTTTCCTGGTCGTGAAAACGATTTTTAGGCTTTAGCCAGTCGAGATTAACCTCTTTTAGCCCCCCTGTTATATTTTAAAGATGCCAGGTGTCTGATAGGTGGGGTGTGTGTCTTATGGAACCAATTATACTTAATCAACTCAAAGATAGTTGGATTTTAAAACAAAATGAGTTGATACAAAAGCGTCGACCTCGACGCTATTTGCATTTTGATAAGCCAATCGTAAAAATAACAGAAGAAATTGCAAATGAAATTACTAATCCAGAATTAATAAAATCTCACTCCTTTTATCCACTATTTAAATCTCCCATAGGTAATCGTATTTATAAAAAAGACCCTAAAACAAATATAAAAAAGATTGTATGGAAAGATAGACCAATAAGCTACCCCTCCCATTATGATAGTTTAATATACTCTTGGTATACCTATCAGTTAGAATTTTTTTACGAAAAACAAATTAAAGATTGCGGGTTAGATGATAATGTAATTGCTTATCGAAAACTAGGTAAATCAAACATTGATTTTGCATTAGAGGTTTTTGGTTTTGTAAAAAAGAAGAAGGAGTGTGCTTCTTTATCCCTAGACATAGAAGGATTTTATGATAATTTAGATTTTGATATATTAAAAAATAGTTGGAAAAATAATCTAGGTGTAAAATCTCTCCCAGATGACCATTTTAACGTTTTTAAGTCCATAACTAGATATTCTTATATAAGAAGAAGAGAAATTATCAAGTTAAAAAAATCTATAGCAGAAATCTATCCAAATAAAAAATTTATTTTAAATAGTAAAACACTAGATTTTTTAAGAGACAATAAAAAAATAAAGAAAAATAAAGCTAAAGGAATACCACAGGGAACTCCAATAAGTTGTGTATTGGCAAATTTATATATGTTGCCTTCTGATAAGGCAATTTTAAACAAAATTAATAATTTAGGTGGTCTATATAGAAGATACTCAGATGATATTATAATTATTTGCCCACAAAATAAATTAGCTGAGATTGAGAGCTTTGCCAAAGAAACTATTCAAGGGTTAAAACTGAAAATTCAAGATTCAAAAACAGAAAAAAGACTTTTTAAAAATAATGACAATAAGTTTATTTGCATAGACGAAGATGACAAGAATTCAAGATTAAATTATTTAGGTATAGTTTTGAGTAGTGATGATACATACCTAAGACATAAAGGCTATGCTAAGTTTGAACGCAAGATGACTAAATTTATATATAAAAAAGTTGAGGAAGCTAAGGAATTAAAGATACCAATCTTTAAAAGGAAAATTTATGAAAGATTTTCTAGTTTTGGTAAACAAAATTATGTAAGTTACGCAAAAAGAGCTTATAAAAAAATAAATATTTCTCATTCTAAACAGCAAATTAATTTCAATAGAATAATGAAAAAGATAAATAAAAAAATATCTAAAGTAAAATCAAAAAAATAAATAACAAAACTGCTATTTATTTCTTAATTTATATATTATATTATGGAATTTCAGTTGAATGGAGATTCTTAGATTACTCCTTTAAATCTCGCAGGTATCTATAAAAACTATTTTTATATGCATCCTGTAAGCTAATAACTGATTTGGTTGGTAATTTTTCTTTGTCATCAGCTTCCCAGTAAGGATGATAAGGTTCAATTTCTTTATTAGTAAGAATAATCAATTTATATTTTTCAACATTAAGTTTTTTAAATAACTCTATTTCTTCAAGCAAAAATCTGTCTGCGGTTTTTGAAAATATTATATAAACGTCATAACCCTTCTCCCGCAACTTATTGGCAACATTTTTTAAATTATCACAGTCTCCTTGTGTTATTACCCCGCCTGCACTTTTACATTCTCCTATAGCCACCTCAATTTTATTACCTTGATGTTGTTTATATTGAACAATGCAAAAATCTATTTCCACCTCCTTTTTATCAAAGTTTAACTTTAGTGACGGCGATGACAAAAAACTGCCTGAGATAATTCTTTGAAAGTAAAGAAGTGTTAAAATTACGGGTATAGAACCTTCTTGATTGTTATCTTTTGCAAATAACCCACTTTTTCTAAATCTCCAGTCACCTCTATTGGTAAGGTCGATAGATGTTAAGTTTTTATTACCACAGTATTCGCATTCCCAATTATCATCAATTGCTTTTAAATTAAGCCAATTTTTCAGATTACAGCTTTTACAATACAACTCAAGACCTGCTCTCAAGAATCCCATCTTTAATAAAAAATCAAAAACCATTCTTGGTTTCAGCTGTTTTTCTTCTCTAGACTCTATAAAAAGATTTTTATGCTTTTCAAATCCATCTACTCCATTATTTTTTTGCTTAATAATATCTAATATTGTCGAGTTCGGCAGAGAAGTTGTTGATGATAATCTTTCAAATAGTTCTCGAACTCCACCGATTTTGAAAACTCGAGCACCCTCTATTGAAGATAGTTTATTTATAATTTTTTGGGAAAGTAACCCTGCCTGACTTAACTTATTATAAACTCCAAGGTCTTCAAATAATTTTTGAATTATAAGTCCTTGTTCTAGGGGTCTCAATTTTATATATTTCTCTTCTGTGTCAATTATCGCTGTTACACCTTCTTTTCCAACGCGAATTTTCCACGGGTCAAAACACATCTCCCTGCTATAAAATTCATTCAAAGATTTAATATTTGGAGGGTTCAAAAAATAACTTGAGTCAATTTTGCCAAGTTCATCTATGAATACCCCAAACGATTGTTTTTGAATATGAATATCATCAGAGTCATCAAATATGAATTTCTTTTTAGGTAAGTTAACGGTAGTTATAATCCCACCGTTCTCATTTTCTACTATAGTTTGTGAAAATTCCCAATTTAGATAATCTATCGGAAGGTCGTCAAAATAGCTAAAAATAGTGTCTTTTGAAATGGGTCTTAACATTAAAGGTCTGGCTACAGTAAATAATTTTTCAAAAGGTTCAATTTCTTCTTTATTCCTACTTGATAAGTAATAAATACTAGCATTAAAAATAGTGTCATCATCTCCTTGTGTCATAGCTGTTATTTCAGCTTGAAGGTAATCTTTCGCTCTTTCATAGTTTAAAATTGGACAAAATATTAATCTAGTTCCAATTGCTCTTAAATTCCAGAAAGTTGCAAGGTCATCAAAATTATTCTCATCTCCTATGTAAATACCAGCATTGAGACCAATATTTCCATAACTTTTTAAATCAATAGTGGAGAAAACTCTTGGCGTTATTTTCTTGGAAATAATTTGTGGTATTTTCCCCTGCGGGAGAATTTTGACATCAATTGCTCTTAAACCATTCACGAACCCTTTTTCGAATAATTTTTTTAAATTATAATTCGACTTAAATGTTCCAAAGGATAAGAGAAGCCAATTTTTCAGTATATCTTCATCCTCCCAACTTATATATGCTACATTACTTTTTTCTTTTTTTGGGGTTCCACGAAAATATTTTTCATTCTTTAGCTTGATTGTATGAAATACATCAAGGTATATAAATTCATTCTTTTTATCAGCACGCCAATCTTCTTCCCACATCTCATCTGAAAAATTATGGGGAGTCTTAAAATAAGGAAGATTTTTTAATATTTCACTTAACGCAGGCGTTGTGATAATTGGATGTAAAATGTCTATGTCTGAGTTTACTATTATTTTGATAATTTCTTCATTATTGCTTTCATTTATTGGTATAATAAGATTATGAGTTCCTCCAACCAGAAAGGAATTAATCCTTGCAACCTCAAGGATATCATCCAACTCTCCCTCTCGAACCAAAAATCCTATTTTGAGAGGTTTGTATTTAGTTACAACACTAGTAATAGCCATATTATTTTTTACTATAACACAAAATATTTAGTAACACTATATGATTTTGGTTTTCATCACCTTATTATAATCAAAAATTTCACAAAATATCTATATTTTTTAAAAATGAATTATAAGGTTCATACCTCATCATACTCCCAAAATACAAACTATAGATGAATAAGGGTAAATTAGAAAATGAATGAGGAGATTCTGATGAGATTTATCAAGATTCAGTCAAGGTTTTAGACTTTGGGATGCTAAGATTCTGCTAAGATTTTAAGTTATAGAATGATAAAAATTGAAAGAAAATAATTAATCTAATATTTTCCAAATTCCTAAAACAAGAGATGTGGCTGTAATCAATAGTGTTAATATCTCTAGAATATGACTTTTAAAGTAATTTAAAGTTCTATTTAAAAATGGTTTTAGTTTCTTTCTTCCTTCTTCAGTAATTCGAACAAACGCACCATTCCTATATGGACGTTCGTAACGAACTAGGTCTTTACCTTGAAGGACTTTTAATCTTTCAATATATTGCTCTTTGGATATACCAAAACCATTGAAGGTTTCGTTAATAACTGCTGATTCTGATGCCCAGTCCTTTTCTGTTAGATAATTTAGGATTTTTCTGTCTATATCGTCCATCAATTTATTATATCAATTTATTCTTTTGGGAGATAGTTTAAATCTTAATTACAATATAAAGCAATTGCTGATTGAGCAGAATCTCTACCCTTAACAAGTGGTTTAAGTTCATAACTTGTTCCTGCCTTGAAACTCCCAATCATTGAAGCTAACCCCGAACGATTATAGATATCTCTATATTTACTTTCTGCCTCAGTTGGATTTGTTTTTATTCTCTCCAATTCCTTACTTCTTTCAAGAGTAATTTCTTGGATTTGTCTATTAAAGGAAGCCAAAGATTCTTTTGCATAATCACATTGGTCATCAGCAGAAAAAGTAGAAGTAGGTTTGTCTTCACAAGATAATAATTCACTATTAAGTGATTTATTAGATTCAAGAAGTTTAATTACCTGAGCTTTTAAAGATTCGTTTTCTGTTATAAGTGTATTTATTTTAATCTGAAGTGCTGGGTCTTGCACTGTTATTGTTTTAACTATTGGTTTTTCTACTATTTTTTCAACAACTTTAGGTTTAATAACTTCTTTGGGTTTAGTTTCAGGTATTGAGACAGATTCATCGGTTAATTGAACTGAATTTGATTCAACTACATCAATACTTTGTTTAGGATTTTTTGACCAGCTCAATGGGTTCCACCAAGAAGCAGATGTAATAGATGGAATGATAAAAGTTATTAATAATAGAATTAAAATATATTTTTTAGTTTTCATAAATTTAGTAAGATAGTGGTTGATATTTGCTTGGTAAAAGCCTAAAAACTGTTGTATCTATTGCATCACAATAAGTGTTATTCAGACCCTTATCTTCAGCATTAGTAAAACAGCTAGCTCTAGCTGTCATTGTCTCCGATTGAACACGAATTGCTTCTACTATAATTTTGTCTTTCAGAAATTCTCTTATAGTAAAAATTAAGAAGAATCCAAGAACTAGTATTATTAATTGATTTATTATTTCTTTTTTCATATATTTTGTCGGCTAAAACGCAAAAAGCTCCTAGCCAGATTGATGGTTTTTAAGCCACCCATACTCGTTTCCAAGTATGACCCGTGAAGGCAAAACTCTGACTAAGAGTTCTTTATTCTTCACGGGGTTTTGACCATACTCTAGAGAGAATCTCTAAAGGTTAGGTCTACTATTTATTTGTAAGTATACTATAACAATATTCAGGCTTTTTGTTAACCATATTCTGAATCTGGGTAATATGTGCCATTATTGAAAACAAACCTCTTAACGCAGAAAGCCTTTTCATCTTGATTCATCTTCTGCCATATCCATTTATGAGATATGGCTATTCTAATTTTCTTAATATCTTCATTTGTGTGTTCATAGACAATCTTCTCTTTAAAATCAGAATTAGTAATTAAAACTCCACCTGTTGGACATTCTTTTTTAGTCTCAACATAATTATGAGATTTAACATAGAACGAACAGTCGTTTGAAGATACAATACAGCTTTCTAATTTATTTTTCTCATAAATCTCTAAGCCGACAATCATAAGTTCTGATGTTGTTAATTCTTTGTCTGTATACATTGGCATATAGATACCATCCTTAATCTTAATAACTAAGTAGGGATAATTTTCTGAATGTATTTCGTCTGATGTTTTACATATTTGCATAAAATAAAAAATTCCTACAATAATAATTGAGGAAAAATGTTTACACGACTATTGCATCTTTCCCATTCGGGATTGGAAGCACCGTTGTCTTTCGACTGGTTGCTGGGCAAGTCATTGAGCCAAATCTCTAATTGCCACTCTTGATACATCACTATTCAGTTGTAATTCAAGTATATGAGAATAATAAAATAAAAGCAATTCTTTATTAAATTTCTCAAAAAAATAGGTGATTTTACTGTTTTTCCATTATTTAAAATATCATTATTTTACAAGGGTGAAATCGATTTTTAAATGTATGCTATACTATAGGGTAGATGTTCCTTACTTGTAATAAATTTAGCCACAACTACTGCGTAGCGTGCAGTTTAAATAAAGCTATAAACTGGTTCAACTAAATAACATTTTGGATAAGATTGCGAAATTAGCTAGTTACGTTGAGGAAATCAACCTCTTAAAAATCGATGGATTCAGACGTCAACTAATTGTGCGAGATTAGACCGAGATAACAAAAATGCTTATGGTGTTTTGTTATTTTAGTCTAGTTTTAGAACGAAAATAAACACCTTTGTTAGGTGTTTTTATTTTGTATTCAAAAACATTCTAAAAATATCTTTGCTTAAATCACTGGTAAAAATACACAAAGTCCTTTTTTGGCTTTGTGGGTCGCACCACCAGTGAACCTGCATAGCCATAAGAGGATTTTTTGTTTTCTTAAAAGTTAGTGTTAATAAAATGCGAAGCATAGAAAGAAGTTATAAAAAAATTCAATCTCACAATCCCAATCTTGGGACATATCCCTGTTTGGCTAAAGCAATTGAAGGTAAAGAGTTTTCTAGAAAATATCTAGTAAAAGCATTCAGTAAATTAATGCCAGAAAGTGAATATGCAAAGAATGAGAAAAAGGAACTAATTGGTTATCTAGAGAATCTTAGTAAGTCATCTGAGGAAGGCGAATTTTGCACTAAATTTCACTCAGGAAGCATTTAAAAAGAAAAGATGGAGATAAGCTCAAGTGCGATAAAAGACCTTAGGGAAACTTTAAAATTAGAAATTGGCTCAAACAGTTCAGACAAGATGAGTGATGATGATTTAAATCATATAGGCAGTTTTCTACTTGAAGTTTATAGACAAGGGTTAAAGAGAAGAAGTGTTTTAAAAATTTAATATCTAAAACAGCTTTAGGGGTTCGCTGTATAAACCACTCCTGTAAACTTAACCAATTAATTGGACTCAGATGCGAAAGCACGGGAAAACAGTTGACCCCTCTGTCCGTGCCATCTGATTTGAGCCTAATTATTGATTACAAAGAATGAATTCCAGAGGTAATTACATTTGTTTGTAAAAGATATTAATAAATAAAATTACAACCATTACCGAACTAGGAATCAGAGGTAAAAGGGGTGAATTGTATCTAAAATTTAAAATAAGTGTTATAATACAAGTGCCAGACTAAATGATAATCTATAAGCCCAATTAGGGTTTGTGGATAAAAACGAGGTAACAACCATTTAGTCTGGCGATTAAATAATGTTGTTGCCTCATTTTTATTTATGAACCCAATAGATTTTACAAAATTAAAAATCGGAAATTATAATCGAAAATCTACTGAAGATGAAGATAGACAGATGCTTTCTATTGATTCTCAGACAGATGAAGCAAAAAGAATAGCAGAGTTTTATAAACTCTCACCATTTGTGGGAGTATTTAAAGAATCAAAATCAGCCAAAGCAGAAGGAGTAAGACCAGAGTTTTCTAGAATGATGAAGATGATAGATAAGGGAGAGATAGATGCAATTGTTTGCTGGAAAGCAGACAGACTAGCTAGAAATATGACGGAAGGAGGACAGATAATTGACCTTCTAAGTTCAGGAAAAATTAAGGCAATAATTACACACGATAAAGTATTTTATCCTTGGGATAATGTTATTGTTTTGTCAGTTGAATTCAGCCAAGGAAAACAATTTGTAAAAGAACTATCAGTAAATGTTAAACGTGGGCAAACCAAAAAAGCATCTATGGGGTATCCTCACGGACTTGCTACTCTTGGTTTCTTAAATGATAAAACAGAAGAAAAAGGAAATCGCAAATGGATGGTGGATGAAATAAGACTACCAATAATTAAAGAGATGCTTAATATGTTCCTGTCAGGAAATTATTCTGGAACACAAATTTATGACTGGGCTATAAATTCAGCTAAACTAACTACACCTAAACACAAAAGAAGTGGTGGTAATTTAATTACTTACTCAAGAGTTTATACAATTCTTAAAGACTCAATATATGCTGGAGTATTTTATCAACAAAATACAAAATATGAACTCTCAAAAGACTTACCTAGAATAATAACTGAGGATGACCATTTTAAAATACTAAGAATGTTATCCAGTAGAACACTACCTAAAACACAGACCCACGAATCTACTTATTCTGGTTTTATAAAATCTCCATTTGGTGAGTTTATAGGAGCAGATATTAAGCTACAAGTAATATGCCAATGTAAATATAAATTTGCTAGTCAAAACAAAACTAATTGTCCTAAATGTGGAATAGCAATAAATAAAATCAAGAATCCTAAATATCTTAATTATTCTTACTATTACAATGTACCTAAGAGAAAAAAGAGAGAATCTGTTAAGTATATTGAGGAAGGAAAAATAACGACATATTTTCGTTCATACACCGAGAAAAACTTAGTTATGTCACAATCTCTAGCTGAATGGTGTAAACGTAACATAAGTGAAATTAAAGACAAAGAGATTCAGACCGATTTAATTGAATCTGCAAGTAGAACTCCATTGATAGAACAATTAGAAGAACGTAAAAGAAGGTATCGTCAAATGCTCGCTGATGGTCAAATTAATGCTTCAGATTATAAAGCTGATATAGATGGAATAGACAAAGAACTTTTAGAATTAAATAATCCTAAAAATAAAAATCGTGATTGGTATAAAATTGCTAATGATATGGTTGATTTAACAACAGAAATATCTGAAATCATTAAAAATGGTTTAACAAAAGACAAAAGAGCTATGTTTACCAAACTTGGTTCGAACCTAGTATGGAATGAGAAAATACTTAATATTATCAACGTAGAACCAATACAGAAACTCATTGATGGACTAAATGAAGCAAGAACAAAAAATCCTCAGTTCGAACCTGAAAATATCATTGATACTTCAGAACGAAATGAGGTTTTTGGGGACGTTTGTCCTATCTTGCTCCGTGGGTAGGGATCGAACCTACGACCAATCGCTTAACAGGCGATCGCTCTACCGCTGAGCTACCACGGAATGTGTTTATTTATTGCGGAACTTAATACATACTATATTGTTTATTCACTTGCGATCACCTTACAGGCGATTCCCTTACAGGGACTGTACACTTTTCACACTTTGATTACAAAGCGTTCAAAGTCTTGCAAACTGGGTCCCTTCCCAGTTCTCACTCCACCGCTCTGCTACCACGGAACAAGATTGAGTGCAGTTATCTAACTATTTACCTTTTATTAAAGTACCCCCTAAACACCTAAACTCACCCAAGTATAGTATCAAAAATATGATAAAAAGTAAAATATTGATATAGAAGCAAATAATGACTATCCAAAACGATATCATGGTAAAATACAGGTAAACATAGGCCAACGTACCTGCTTTAAATTTTAAGGCAGAAAACCAGGACGGGGAATTAAATAACTCTTGGAAGTTCGAATCTTCCCGTTGGCACGAATTCATTGACAATCTATATAATTAGGAATAATCTAAAAGAAAAATGTCTCACAAAAACATATCATAATGGAGGAAAATATTAATTTCACTCGTGAATTCTTGCAAATAGCAAGAATTATGGCCCAAAAATCAGGTGGAAAGTTAAAAATTAAATCTTACCACCTAAACGAAAAACTCAGACATTTCGTAGAATTAAATGGAGAAAAAATAAGGGAGGATATTGAGTATTATGGAGAAGGTTCCGTAAAAAATAAAACTTCCTATTTTCTACCAGAGTTTCTGTTTTTTATTAATGAAATGAGGAACGATTCGCCTAATAGTTATAAAGAAGGAATGGCACTTCTATATAAAATTGGAAACAAGGTATTTGAGGAAAAGATCCTCCAAAACTGGAACAGAATCTTTCAATTTTATCTAGGTCCATAGAAATTACATTTCTATGGACCATTTGTTTTTATATATGAAATCAAAAAGCACCTCTTTTTATAAGAGGTGCTTTTCTGAAAATTATATTAATGCGCTACTGTTCCATGTGGATCCCTTGAGAATGATTTACTTACCATACGGGCAACTATTATAATTCCTAAGATTAATAGTACTATCAAGAACCATTGGAATACTGAACTAGGCATAAAACCTCCAGAACCTTTTACTGTTAAGGCAGTTACTCCGTTAGTATCGTTGACTACCTGAGGTTGAATAACTTGCTGTCCATTATAAGCTCCGTACGCACTTGCCAACATCACATTTGGATTATTTGCATCATAACTTACATATTGACCAGTATTACCCGTTGCTCCTGTGTTTTTATTTACTGTTGTAATTGTATTTGATCTTACAACTGAAGCTCCTAGATTGCTATTTGTATTGGGAACAGTATTTACGTATTTAACTGTTTGCTGTGAAGGGACGTATTGTACAGTTTGCTGAGGAACATACTGAATCTGAGTTGTGGTAGGTTGTGTTACGTATTTTACTTGTGGCTGAACATAATAATACGGTTGCTGAGTAGATTGCTGTTGAACATAGCCATATTGATTTGAATTATAATTATTGTAATTATTTGAATAATTATAATCACTCTGATAATAATCCTGCATACTATTTGAAGACACTGGTATTGTCCAAGAAGAAGGATATGCATATACTGCAGCAGAGGCAAAATCAAACCCCAAAACAAAAACAGCCAATGCGCCAAGTGCTATTAAGTTTTTTAATGTTTTATTTTTCATACGTGTATTATATCATATAAGTATACCTTTTGTCAATACCCCCACCTTGTAATATAAGCCTGATAAATAAGGCCATTTTGGCTTTCTGAAATTTGAGAAAGTCCAAATTTCAGAAAATTAATCTATTTTGTTATAATCAAACCTATGACAAAACTTTCAAAAAACAAAGATATATCCGTCCACTTACCTAAGTATATATCCCCCACTCACTATAAACTCAAAATTCATCCTGATATTCTGTCTTCTACTTTCTCTGGAATTGAAATAATTAAAATAAAAATTGATAAAGATGCAAAAGAAATAACTCTTCATAGCAAAGATTTGGATATTGAAACAGTTAGTATAAGTAGCAAGCAGAAAGTAGCAGGTAATAAAAAAATACAAAAGATAAAACAATTTGCTTCAAAAATTTCATACGATATTCAAAAAGAAACAACTACTTTTTATTTCAAAAATAAAGTATTAAAGGGAAATGCTGAACTCTCTATCGTATTCTCTGGGGTTATCAGCGATAATCTCCGTGGTTTTTATAAAAGCAAATACATGCTAGATGGGAAAGAAAAACACATTGCGACAACACAATTTGAAACTACAGATGCAAGACGAGCATTCCCCTGCTTTGATGAACCAGCACACAAAGCAATATTTGAAGTGTCACTTGTAATACCTGATGGTCAAACAGCAATTTCTAATACTTTACCAATCAATATCGCTCCTCATAGTTCTGGCTACAAAATAGTCTCCTTTGCCCCGTCACCAAAAATGTCGACTTATCTACTTGCATTTATAATTGGTGAATTTGAATACATAGAAGGCAAAACAAAAAATAAAGTACAAGTGAGAGTATTCACAACTAAAGGCAAGATACATCAAGCTCATTTTGCTCTCGATGTAGCAATAAGATCACTTGAATTCTTTGCTGAATATTTTGATACACCTTACCCCATGCCAAACTTAGACTTAATTGCAATTCCTGATTTTGAACCTGCTGGTATGGAAAACTGGGGAGCTATTACTTTTCGTGAATCTTCAGTATTAATAGATGAGAAGCATTCTTCTCTTATAAATAAACAATGGGTTGCAACGACAGTTGCACACGAACTAGCTCATCAATGGTTCGGGAATTTAGTCACAATGCACTGGTGGACAGATTTATGGCTAAATGAGGGGTTCGCTTCATATATGGAAAAAGTATGCACAAATGAACTCTTCCCAGAATGGAAAGTATGGGATTTATATTTAGCAAGTAATAGATATAGAAATGCTATCGAGATAGATTCATTAAAAAATACGCACGCAATAGAAGTTGAGGTAAATCATCCAGATGAGATAAATGAGACTTTCGATATGGTGTCATATGAGAAAGGAACAGCGATGATAAGAATGCTATGTGAATATATAGGAGAAGATAAATTCAAAAATGGTCTAAGATACTATCTTAAAAAACATAGTTACAAAAATACAAAAACTATAGATCTGTGGGAAGCCTTCGAAAAAATAAGTAAAAAACCAATAGGAAAAATAATGAATTCTTGGACCAAGCAAGCGGGCTTCCCTGTTATTATTCTTACCAAAAATAAAAATAAGGGGTTCATCCTCAAACAAGAAAAATTCTTCTCAAGTAGAATAGTAAAAGAAGAAAACCAATCAAATAAAATTTGGCAAATTCCAGTATTATACAAAACAGAAAATAAATGCAAAAAGATATTACTTAATAATAAAGGCATTGTTCTCAAAGAAAAGTCTGTGAACAAATTAAATGTGGACGAAAGCAACTTCATGAAAGTCTGTTATGACAAAGACACTCTGAACTCCATTAAGAAAAACATAGAAGAAAATCATATTTCAGTAACGGATAGACTGGGAGTAATCAGAGATGTATTCGCATTAGCCGAAAGTGGCTATATTGGTACCGACGAAGCTTTAGAATTTTCATTGTCATACAAAAATGAAACCAGCTACACTGTCTGGACTGAATTAGTCTATGGAATAAGTAAAATTTATAATATTGTTCATAACGAAGAATATATAAATAAATTTAGAGAATATGCACTGTCATTATTCTCCCAGAAAGCGAAAGAAATCGGCTTTGATAAGAAGAAAAACGAAGATAGCTCATACACCCTTCTAAGAAATTTATTGATATCTCAGGCGGCATTTTATGGAGATAAGGAAATAATAAAAGAGGCTATTGGTATATTTTCAAATAGAATATTCCGGCCCATAGATCCTGATATGAGGGGTGTCATCTATAACACTGTGACAAGATACGGTGGATTAAAAGAATGGAAAACATTTGAAAAACTATACAAAGAAGAAACCTTAGACGAAGAGAAGGAGAGATTGGGCAGAGCTATGACTCAATTTGAAAACATCAAATTACTAGAGAAAACTCTTAATTTTGCAATATCAAAAGATGTCAGGGATAATCTCGCACCATTCTTAATAGCTTCAACTTGGAATAATAAATCTGGACAAGATATTACATGGCAGTTTCTAAAAAATAACTGGAATATAATACTCAAAAAATATGGAGAAGGAGGAATTATGTTAGCTAGAATGATGTTCATACTAGGTAACCACACAACAATAAAAGATTTAAAAGACGCCCAAAAATTCTTTTCTAAAAATGCTGCCCCCGCCGCAGAGAAAACTCTCAAGCAAGCATGTGAGAGAATAGAATCAAATGTAGCTTGGCTAAAAGACGACAAAAAATCAATCCAAAATTGGCTCAATAAAAATTACTAAAAAATAAAATGCACTAGGTCTTGCCTAGTGCATTTTATTTTATAAATGGATTTTCCATATCAAAAATTATTTTTGGAATGTTATTAACTTTTACACAAGAAATTCCGTATTTCATTTCATATATCTTATCAGTTCCACAAAATAATGCCTCAGAATAATCAAAACCAATCTTTTTAGAAACTTTTTTAACTTCTTCTTCTGACCTACCCTCAACCTCAACAAATGGTTCTAAAAATGGCCACGTATCTATTGTTATTTCAACACCATCTAATCTCCATAGCTCACGCTTACTCTCTTGATATGACTTAGGATTACACCCCAATAACTCCAAAAATTTAACGGCATGATCAAAATTATCTACAGTAAGACACAACTCATTCTGATTATGAATTTTATCACCATTTATAGATTTTATACTCATTGTTATTTTATCTCCCTCGTCTCTAACTCTTGCAAAAGTATGTAAGGCTTGTTTCTCGTATGATAAATCGAAAGGAATTCTTTTCTGTAAAAATTCAGATCTTTCTAAAACAGCTCCAGAATTTTTTAGTCTTTCTCTTATTTCGTCTTTATCAATATTTATATAAGTAGCTTCATATTCTGTTTCCATATTTATTAACTATAACATAATTCAATTAAGCTTAAAATGCACTAGGTCTTGCCTAGTGCATTTTAGATATTATAATTTAACCACTCAAAAATTTCACTTTTAAAAGCTTTGTCTGTTGAAAAATATTTAGGGAAACTATCCATATCTAAAATTTTATTTTGAATTCTATTTTCTCCTATATAATCAAGGTAACTAGAATACTTATATTCACCCAAATATTTTAAAGCTTCATTTCTATCTTTTACCCCCTCTTCTTTCCATTTTTTATCTATAAGTTTTATAGGGTTAAGATGTACATAAGAATATAAATACTTTAAATATCTGTCATCCCCCGCATGTTCCGCCTTAAATTTACCCTCGAAAAGACCCCCTGTTCTTTCTTGTTTTTTATTGTAATACATCACATATGCAGTTGTTAGTTTTTGCATAAATTTACTTATACCTCCTTCTGTTTTTTCCGTTGCTAAAAGATGAAAATGATTGGGCATTAGACAATATGCACCAATTGAAACTAATTTATTATCAATTTTAGTTTCATACACGTCAAAAGTACTACTTCTATTTAAATGAAATACATTAAGATTTTGACTATTATTTAACAAATATAATAAGTCTACAAAGCGACGATAATCTTGATTATCGTGAAAAATTTTCTGTTTACTATTTCCACGATTGTAAATATGGTAATATTCACCACCTACAAAATTTACTTTTCTAATAGACATATATTTATTATATATTCATTAAATGCACTAGGCAAGACCTAGTGCATTTAATGGATGAAGGTTTTACGGTGGATGGGGGTCTGTCCGTGAGTTTTGATGGCTTCGTAGTGAGCTTTGGTACCGTAGCCTGCGTGACGCTCGAAACCATACTCGGGATATTCTTTTGCATATTTGGTCATCACAGCGTCACGAGTAACTTTCGCCACAATGGACGCCAGTGAAATAACAGGATGAAGTTCGTCCCCTCTTATGATTGTCTCTTGATTAACGTATTGGGCTGGTGCATGAAGTCCACCGTCTAGATAAACACCGAACGAAGCAAGGTTCTTAAAATTCTGAGCCGCGTCGGAGCCCTTTAGGGTAAAGCGCGAAGAATTTGAAGAATCTTGCGAAGTTACTTTCTGCAAAGATTCATTCAACGCTTTCTGTATACATTTCGCAATTCCAAATTTATCGATATTTTCAGGTGATACAAAAGATACAGAGTAGTCGCAAAAGCCTTCGGCTTTTGCGACTTTTAAATATTCAAACCACTCTTCCCTTTGCTTCTTAGAAAGCTTTTTAGAATCTTTAAGCTTCGGCAGTTTGCCATAGGCAAGGCCTATGGCAAACTGCTCATCAAGAAATTTTCTATCTTTTATAAGAAATGCACAGACCGCCACGGGCCCCGCCAAAGGACCTCTACCAACCTCATCTATACCAATTATGTATTTTATGGTGTCTTTATTTGCCATATAGAACAATGATACCTTATTTGCTATACTAAGGAAATATGGAAAAATCGGAACTAAATGCAGAGTTTATACATCTTCATACTCACTCTCACTACTCCCTTTTAGATGGACTTTCTAAAATTCCTGACATGATTAAAACAGCCAAGAAGAATGGAATGAACGCTCTAGCTATTACTGACCACGGAAACATGTACGGGGCCATAGAACTCTATAAAGAAGCTCGTAAGGCAGGAATAAAGCCTATAATTGGAGTAGAAGCTTATATAGCAGAACGAGGACGAGCTGACAAAGAACCTGGGGTAGACAACAAACGCTATCACCTGACCCTTCTTGCTCGCAATAAACAAGGATACAAAAACTTGATGCGACTTATATCCATTGCCAACATGGAGGGATATTACTATAAACCTCGTATGGACAAAGAAGTACTCCGACTTTATGCCGAAGGAATCATTTGTCTTTCTGGTTGTATGGGTAGCCAACTTTCTCAAGCAGTCCTTGCTGGCAATAATGAGAAAGCAGAAATTTTAATAAAAGAACACCAAGAAATTTTCGGTAAGGAATATTATTTCTTAGAAGTTCACTCACACCCACACGTTGAAAATGATAAAAAGCTAAGAGATGGTATCGTAGCTCTAGGAAAGAAGTGGGGTATCCCTGTTGTCGCCGGACAAGACTCTCACTACTTATGTACTGATGACCATGATGCTCACCACACTCTCCTAGCAGTCAACACGGGAGTTATGGACGGGAAGGAAGGAACGGGGCTTGAATTCTCAGAAGATGACTTTTCTCTTATAGACGAGAAGACAGCACTCAAATATTTCAAAGATATTCCCGAAGCAGTAAAAAATACAAAGGTAGTTGCAGATTTGTGTGAAAGTTATGACCTAGAATTGGGTACTGCTTACTTTCCAGACTTCCCTATTCCCCTAGATACAAATGCCAATGAAGTTTTACGTAAATTAGCTTATGAGGGATTCCTGTTTAGAAAGTTAGAGCAAACTAAAGAATACATCGACAGACTAGAATATGAACTCGGAATTATCAAAAAAAAAGGTTACTCAGCATACTTCTTGGTAGTTTCTGACCTACTCCGCTTCTCTCGTGAAAATGATATCTATACAAATATCCGAGGTTCAGTCGCTGGATCACTTACCACTTACCTTGTAGGTATTACTAAGGTTGACCCTATCGCCTACAAGCTCCCTTTCGAAAGATTCTTAAACCCAGAGCGTCCATCACTCCCTGATATAGACATGGACTATGCTGATAATCGTCGTGATGAAGTGATAGCTTATGCAAAAAGAAAATATGGTGAAGACAAGGTGGCACAGATAGGTACCTTTGGAACCATGATGGCCAAAGGCTCTGTGCGTGACGTTGCACGTGCCCTAGGCTATCCATACAACATTGGAGATCGAATTTCTTCTATGATTCCTCTCGGCTCTCAAGGTATGCCTATGACGATAGACCATGCAATGAAGATAATTCCTGAACTCAAAACTGCATACAAAACAGAACCAGATACAAAAAAAATAATAGACCTTGCAAAGAAAATGGAGGGCTGTGTAAGACACATTTCTGTGCATGCAGCAGGAGTCGTCATCGCCCCTCGTCCACTTTATGAATTCTCTCCTATACAATACGATCCAAAGGGTGGACACATCATTACTCAATACGATATGTATAGTATCGAAGATGCTGGACTTCCAAAATTCGACTTTCTAGGAATAAGAAATTTAGCTATTTTAGCTGAAGCTGTCAGGTTAGTCAAAATAATTCATAAAGTTGATATCGATATCGATAATATTCCTCTAAATGATAAGCGAACTTTTGAATTACTCGCAAATGGTGAGACAAGTGGACTCTTCCAGCTTAATGGTTCTGGTATGACTCGATACTTAAAAGAACTTAAACCGACTACAATTCACGACATCAATGCAATGGTGGCTTTATATCGTCCTGGACCAATGGAGTCCATTCCTGAATATATTAAACGTAAGCACAACCCACGACTCATCACTTACCTTGACCCAAGACTTAAAGATATCTTGGATCAATCTTTTGGAGTCATAACCTATCAAGATGATGTTATGATGACCGCTATTAATCTTGCTGGATATTCTTGGCTTGAAGCAGATAAGCTCCGTAAAGCTATGGGTAAGAAAATCCCTGAGGTCATGGAAGCTGAAAAGGATAAACTCTTGACTGGTTTCGTTAAAAATGGAATGACTGAGAAAAAAGCTCAGGAATTTTGGTTACTTATAGAACCATTTGCAGCCTATGGATTCAATAAGGCCCATGCGGCAAGTTATGGGCTTGTGGCATACCAGACTGCCTACATGAAAGCCAACTACCCTGTAGAGTACATGACAGCAATCATGACTTCGGAATCAGGAGATATAGAGAAAGTTGCTGAAATTATCCACGAATGCGAGAAAATAAAAATCAAAGTCCTTCCTCCAAATATCAATGAGAGCTACGGTGGCTTCACAGTTATAAAAGGAAGTGACCATGCTACTGACAGAACTATCCGCTTTGGATTTTATAATATTAAAAATCTTGGAGTAGATATTGCCGATGCCATAATCGAAGAGAGGAAGAAAAACGGTAAGTACAAGTCACTGGCTGATTTCTTAGAGAGAATAAACCACAAAAATCTAAATAAAAAATCTATAGAAGCACTCGCCAAGTGTGGAGCAATGGATGAATTTGTAACACATAGAAATATGGTTATGGGGAACCTAGAAAAGCTTTTAGCTTTCAATAAGGAAACGAGAGGAGCTGATACTCAAGAATCCCTTTTCGGCTCTATTGGTGGGATAGAGGTCAAGCTCTCTTTAGAAAGCCAGGTTGAACCAACACACGAAGAACAACTCGCTTGGGAGAAAGACTTACTAGGCTTATATATCTCAGGGCACCCTCTAGACAATTATAAAGATAAAATTGAAAAGTTTGGAACCGTCATTAAAAAAATAAAAGAGGAATTGAAGGTAAATACTGCTATCAAATCAATAGTGATCGTGGAAGATATTAGAATCGTCACAACAAAGAAGAATGACCGTATGGCATTTATAAAAGTCTCGGACTACACTGGGGCTATAGATGCAGTGGTATTTAGTAAACTCTTCGAAATCAATAAGGAATTACTTGTGAAAGATACAATTATAGCCTATCAAGGCAAGATTACAGAAAGAAATGGAGAAAAAAGTATTATGATTGAAGGATTAAAAAGACCAAGCCCGATGGAATAATGGAAAATAAATAGCCCGCGACGTATGTCGCGGGCTATTTATTTTAATGTCTAAATTATTTTACAACTTCTTCTACTTTTATCATATTCATTAGTCTTTCTACCTCTTTTGGATAGTTAGGAATAACTGAGTTGTATTTACGCAAGATTTGAAGAGTTGTCTTACCTGTGTAATGACGGGCTGTACCTTCACTGTTACCACCAAGACTTGCTGAAACTTTCTCAATTGCTTCATCTATAGACTTGAAGCCAATCTTACATGAACCCCAACCAAATGGGTTATTCGGAGCTTTTGGATTCTTACACATGTTTCTTCCAAAAGTTGTCTCACGTCCTGAAATCGAAACAAGTAAACGCCAGTCAATATCATTCTTCTCTGCTTCCTCTACGAACTTAGCTCCATATCCAGCGAGCACAGATCCGCGTTTTGTGAGGAATGTATCAATAGCATCTGCTTTCTTTTTGAGATCCTCCTTTTCTTGTGGGGTTATCACAGAATCGGCAACCTCAACACTATTTGCGATACTTGGAGCCATGTCTGGTATGCTTTGTATTCCTGTAAGTGGCATGGCCACTGCTAACATTGGAATAGCTACTATAGACTGCAAGTAACGTATTATTGTTTGTTTGCTCATAGTTGATAGCGTTCGTGCCATCAAGCGCCCCTAAGGGTTCTACTTTGAATCTATCTTTTTACAAAGATTTGATCTAAAGTAAAAAGTTCCTTATATACAATCTATAATGACGATATACTTGGAACTTCCTATATAGTAGCACATAGCTATATAAAAGTCAATGGTTATACCATAACTTTCATACTCGTCAAATACAAAATACCCTTATTATATAAGGGTATTTTGTATACTATTCATTGACAACCTTGTATTTACTGTGTCAAAATAAGCCCTAAATACAAGGATTTCTTGCCATTTTTGACAATAATCCCCTTCTGTATTATAAAAACCTTGATTTATAAGGATATTTGATATATCTCTTTAAAATATTAAACTTAAATATACTTGACTCTAAAGTATTAACTTAAAATAAAGTTATTTTAATTCTGTACCTCCCCACTCTATTACCGAGAATCCTGTACGATTAAATGATTTAATTTCTTGAGGTTTTACTTCTATTCCCCTGTTTAATTGTTTAAATACCATAAACACTCTCAACATTGAGTCTGGCCCAGGAGTAATGGTAAGAGGGGCTGTGTCGGTGTATTGTTTATCAGCAAAGTGAATTAGGTTGTACTTATTGTCCTTCATCTTCGGATACCAGTAGACAATAAACTCATTGTATTCCTTTGGAGTTAATCCTATTTTTGATAAGGTTTCTTGTAGGAAAGATACCGTATCTTCTCCTTTTACAACAAAACCAGTTGATAAGTCATAATTTATTGGAGTAGAAGATTCCCCCTCCCAAAATAGATAACTGTATTCCTTTCCATCTCCATTAATTATTTTACCATCTGGATACGCGGTTACTGCCCAGCCTTTCTGTGAATAATCATACGCTGGATAATCAGCAATTAATTTACCCTTATAATCTAGTTCAACTTTTACATTTTTTGTTTGAGTGGGATATAGATATATAACTGGTTTATAAGCGTAATTTAGAAAGAGGGTCGGAATCAAATATTCAAGAACTAACATAATTAACAAGACTATTGACCAAATAAAATTTTTCCTTGCTTTAATGATATTAATACTATCTTTTTTAAATTTGAATCTAATAAAAATAATTAAATACAAAATAAAACATATTAAACCTATAGTAAAAAATATACCATTAAAAGAGTGTACTATTCTATAAAGATCATGCAGTGAGTACGCAAAACTATTATTTAAATTGAATACAACTTCAGAAATTATATAACTTGAGGTAATAATAAAAGAAAGCATAACAATCGCCATAAATATATTAAATAAATTAATTTTCTGGACGAAGGATTTTTTTTCGATAATTAATTTTTCTTTTGTATTTATGGAAACAACAGAAGGCATTGGTGTCTTTTGTGGAGCTTGCATTTGAGTATTAATTGCATTAAATCCTTCATTTATATCTTGCTCAAGCCACCCACTCCCTAACAACTCTTTTGTAATAGTCTCTTTATCTACCCCCTTTAATAATTGTTGTTTAATAAAATCTAACAATTGTTGATTTATCATAATATTTTTATTATATCACTTTAAAATATTTTATCATCCATTAAATCTCCCAAAGGCCGGGCCTTTGGGGAAATCCATTCTAGTATTTCCTTTTGAAATAACTCTTTCGTATCAAAATAATTCAAAAAATTCTCTCTGTTTAATATTTTACTCTCTTTGCGTTCTATATATAAATAATCTAAATAACTCCCCCATTTATAATTATCAAGAAAATCTAATGCTTCTTTTTTATTTTTAATTCCAATATCTTTCCAGTCTGATTGAATTAATTTAATAGGATTTAAGTGTATATAAGAAAATAAATACTTTGCCTGATTATCATTCTTTATGTGAACAGATTTAAATCTCCCTTCAAACAAAGATCCGGTTCTCTTGTATTTTCTATTAAAATACATTGAATAGGAAGTACATACTTTGTTTATAAATAATGAAATTGTATTTAAACTATTTTTTTCTTCTTTCTTATTTTCCCCAAAGGCCGGGCCTTTGGGGATTGTAATGTAGACATGAAAATGATTAGGCATTAGAACCCATGCACCCATAGATACAATCTGTTGACCTCTTTTAAACTCAAAAGCATCAATATTTTTATTTACTATTTCTTCTCGAAAATTTATTTTCTTTTCTGAATTACAAATATACAAAAGTTTTATAAAACGTTCATAGTCTTCATCATCTAAAAATATTTTCTGTTTACCATTACCCCTGTTGTAGACATGATAATATTCACCTTCAACAAGTGTTGTTTTACGAATACTCATTTTTATATTATATCACCCTATCAAAATTTCCCAAAGGCCGGGCCTTTGGGGAATTTTAGTTATTATTTATCTTTTCCATGGCAGACTTTATACTTCTTGCCAGAGCCACAAGGACAGAGGTCGTTGCGGCCGATTTTAGGACTTTCTCTTTTTGTTGTTCCTTCACCTGACTCACTAGAACTCAAGATTAAGGATTGCTTTTCTTCTACAACTTGTTCGTCAGATCTCTCAACTCCCACATTCATTGTAGATATTAGAGATGATACCTGTTCTTTAAAAATTACTTCCATTTCTTTGAAAAGCCTGAGTCCTTCTTTCTTGTATTCTATCAAAGGTTCTCTCTGACCATAGGCACGTAAATTCACAGAAGAACGAGTGTACTCCATAGTTTCTAGATGCTCTATCCATAGATTGTCTGTGATATATAGAATAATGCGTCTAACTGTTTCAAAGAAAGTAGCATCCCCTACTGCAAGACGCTTTTCTTTTATAATATCAATTAGCTTTGGGTATAGAATTACAAGCTCATCTAAGAATTCTTGTATTTTTTCATAATCCCCAGCTAGCATGGCTCTCCTTCTACTATAAATAACATTTCTCTGGTGATTCATGACATTGTCGTATTCAAGTGTATGTTTACGAGAATCAAAGTGAAAGCCTTCTATCTTGGCCTGAGCACTTTCGATAGCATTTGATATAAAACGATTCTCTACTGGTTGATCTTCGGGAATACCGAGCTTGCCCATCATATTCTTCAATCTGTCGGATCCGAAAATACGCATTAGATCATCTTCAAGTGATACATAAAATTGAGTTTCTCCTGGATCGCCCTGACGTCCGGAACGACCTCGGAGCTGGTTATCTATGCGACGAGCTTCATGACGCTCCGTACCTAAGACGAAAAGCCCTCCTAAAGCTTTCACTTCTTCATATGCTTCATATTTAAAAGGTACGCCTCCTAGCTTGATATCCACTCCGCGTCCAGCCATGTTGGTCGCAACGGTGACCGCCCCCAGCCGTCCAGCATTGGCAATTATTTCTCCTTCACGTTCATGGTTCTTGGCATTTAAGACTGTATGAGGGACACCAGCTTGTGTTAGATAGGCTGAAAGAAGTTCATTTTTCTCTATTGAAACAGTACCGATAAGGACTGGCTGACCTTTCAGGTGGAGCTCTTTAACTTTCCCAGAGACAGCTAATAACTTACTTTTTTCTGTTTGATAAATTAAATCGTTTAGATCTATTCTATTGATATTTTTGTGAGTTGGCACAACAATAACATTTAGTCCATAAACTTTAAAAAATTCTTCCTTTGAAGTTTCAGCTGTCCCTGTCATTCCTGAAAGCTTCTTATAAAAACGGAAATAATTTTGAAAGGTAATAGAAGCTACAGCCCTAGTCTCCTTCTCAATCTTTACTCCTTCTTTAGCTTCAATGGCCTGATGAAGACCCTCACTCCAGCGTCTTCCAGGCTGCATACGTCCAGTGAAAGCATCGACAATAATAACCTCGCCATCTTTGACAACATAGTCTTTATTATTCTCATATAATGCTCTGGCCTTAACTGCTGTCTCTAAATGATGAACGTACTTAATACCCTTCTGGGTATATATATCTTTAATTCCAAGTAAATCTTCAGCCTTTGTAATACCTTGATCTGTTAGTGAAATTGCTTTGAGCTTCTCGTCCACACCATAATCCTCATCTTTCTTTAAATTTTTAGCAATGTCTGCAAATGTATAATATAAATCTTCAGAATCTTCTGCTGCTGAAGAAATAATGAGTGGGGTACGAGACTCATCTATCAAAATAGAGTCGACTTCGTCAACAATAGCAAAGTGGTGCCCCCTTTGAACTACATCTCCAATACTGTTGGCTAGATTATCACGCAAGAAATCAAAGCCGAATTCGTTATTGGTTCCATATGTTATATCACAAGCATAGGCATCTCTACGAGAACAAGGTCTAAGAAATTCATACTGGACCTTAAAGGAACTAATCTCTCCTCCTACTTCACTTTCTTTGTCTTGATGTGTGGGGTCATATATATAAGATTTATTCTCAGAATTTACAACTGCACAACTAATGCCGAGAGTTGCAAAAAGAGGACCCATCCAGACAGCATCACGACGAGAAAGATAATCGTTCACCGTAACAATGTGAACTCCTTGTTCAGTTAGAGAGTTTAAATATGCGGGTAGAGTCGCCATAAGAGTCTTACCTTCACCTGTACGCATTTCAGCAATACCTCCATTGTGAAGAGCAATGCCTCCGATCATTTGAACATCATAAGGCCTGAGACTAAATGTTCGGACAGAAGCTTCTCTCACAGCAGCAAAAGCCTCTGGCAAAATGTCATCTAAGGTTTTTCCTTGAGATAGTTTATCTTTTAATTGTTGAGTTTTAGCAACAAAATCCCCATCTGACAATTCTTTCATTGTAGGCTCTAATGCGTTTATCTTATCAACTATAGGCCTCCATTTCCTTACTTGCCTATCGTTCTCATTTCCTAATATGTTTTCTAATATACTCATATATTGCTCATTTTACCACAAAAAGAAAATCCCCGATAGAGAGGGGATTTTCTTAAAAAATTAAGTGAGGGTAGAATTACTTCTTTCCTTTCTTAGCCTTTTTAGCTACTTTTTTAACTGCTTTCTTAGCTACTTTTTTAACTGCTTTCTTAGCCTTCTTTTTTGCTGCCATATATTTAAAAAATTAATTATTTTTAAAAGATGTGTGACTTCACGACCTTACAAAATTTATAAAAAAATATTTTTGTAAAAAAAATTAATCACACTCACACATATATTATCTAACATAAAAGAAATAACTGCAATACTTTTTCAACAAAATGTGTGGATAACTTTTTTCTTTTTCAAAAAAATATTTTTTGTGAAAAATTTTATTTTATTTATTTGAAAATAAAAATACTACATTAAAATATTTTCGGACCTACTATTTTATCCCTTAGGTGATTCTGCTGAATCAAAATTTCTGCTGAAATTTTGCTCTTCTCGCCCCGTCGGTCTGCGAAAGGGTTCCCTCGAGAACATTTTAATTCTGTATTTTTAAAAAATGAAAAACACCATGCTTTGGACAAGGTGTTTTTCATATATTTGGTTTGTATCTATAAGCCGGGTTCTGTTCCCTATTGCTAGGGTAATAGATATTTATCTAGGATGTAAATTACTCTACACCTCAAGCGATTCAAAAGATGATTGCTCATCTAGTACGATCTTGCACACGCGTAAGTATTTTGCCGTTTCACCCGAACACTAATTTTCATTAATGTTGCAGCTCGTCTCTGTTCGCAACTCTACCCTTACAGGCGACGGGTATTACCCGCTACGTTTAATCAAGCAATGCTTGAATATGTGCCCGGACTTTCCTCACCCACCGATAAGGCAGGCGCATCCATCCAATACAAACCTTATATACTATATCAGAAGCAGTAGAACTTGACAATAGAACTTATATTTGCTATACTATGCTTAGTGAGATTAAGTTCCAACGTTAAGTCCTAGAATTACTTTGACTTACACAATTGCATAGCAAAACCCCTCCGAGCAATCGGAGGGGTTTTGTATTTTATACTAATATAATATATAATATTTTAAGCAGTCGTTGTGTGTTTCAGTCAGCGGCTGCACTCACATATGCAATTGTGTTGGAGGTTAGCACCCGCTGACTAAAACACATAACAAAAATCCCCGCCGATATTCTTTCTCAAGAAAGTCTTGGTGGGGATTTTTGGGTTTTATTGGATCGGACAAGATGTCCCCTTGGGCAAAGAATTCGAAACTCCTGCGAAACCTGTAGCGTCTGCGCACCAGTAATCTTTAGTACTTAACTGAACTCCAGATGCCCATACTTCTACTTCGTCATTGCATTTGTAAACACTATTTGCAGATAATGTTATAGCAAAAGGATAAGCTCCATTTGTTTTATTTCGACAAAACCCTTTGTACGAATTATCATTGCTTAAATAAAATGTGTCGGCTTGTAATGCTATATTACTCATGATATTTTTTTTACTAAGATCATCTGGATCTTCTGGTCTTGATTCAATTCCTGTGTTGTTTATTATCGCCTTGCTTCCAAACAATGAAGACATCAATTCCTCGAAAGATACACTTCCACTAGGAACTTCTATATCCATAACTTTATCCCAATTACTATAAATCATAGTCATTGATAGCTTCACGGACCCATCTTCTAGCTTTTCTTTATTTATGATATCTCCACTTACAATTATTTTATGAGGAAGATTATCTAAAATTCCAACCCACATCTCACCATGAAAATTCTCTAATCCTTTCATAGTATCTATATAATCAGATTCATTCAATGATGCTAATTCGTTATGGGAATCAATACTTTTTAAATAATTAATAACCTCTTTTAAATAAGATGTTATTCCTTCACGATCTAAATCAAAATCAAGATGATAAGAGAGGGATCCTTCTATAACTTCTGGCAAGTGCTTCTTGGTAATTTTTATAAATTGAGCCTTATCTGTAATATTATAAATATTTTTCTTCTGTTCATCAGTTAAATCATTTACCAACTTTGATCCAAAGCCCGATGAAGCCATTAGTGGATTAGTACTCAACTGACCTAGATTAGATTTCTGAGGAAAAACAATCCATTTATTTTCAAATGGCTTTAAAGAAACAAAGTCCATATTGGAAATTTTTATCAGATTTATATATAGCGAGCCATTAATAGCCCGAGAATTCATAACCGCTTCTATGTCGCCAGATTTAAGAGAAAAAGTTGTATCTGATTTGAGATTCTCTTTATCACTTAAATCAAAAGAACCTTTCATGTCAAAATTAAGGGTTTTAAAATCTGTCCCAAAAATATTTTTAAGTGTGTTTTCTGATGATTTCAATGAGGAAGCATCCACTAAAAATTGTAACTCAATATTAACTCCGTTGGTATCTCTTGAAGAATTGATGACTTGTGAGAACAATCTAGAGGGAGATAGAAAATATCCTGATGCATATACCACAAATCCTCCACCTACGATAAGTAACAATATAATTATAAATAACAAAACTTTAAAGGATTTCTTTTTTGATTGAACAAATAATACTTTAGGTTCTTGAGCTTTTTGATTAAACATAGGTGTTTTTTGTTCAATTATATTGAACACATCAATAACATCAAAGTCACTCCAACCCTGTGCCTTCATCTTGTTAGTAATAATATCTTTAGTTACTCCAGCTGTAATTTCATTTTTTACAAATTGTATAAGTTCTGGTGTTGTCATAAAATTAAATGAATAATAATAAATACTCTGTTATTGTATCATTAAAGTACTAAACAAAACAATAGTTGATGTGCATAAAATCAAAATCTCCCCACCGCAATTTTAAAAATGCTGGTAGGGAGATTTTGATTTCTATTTTATATATATTTTGTATCTCTAACGTATCCATTTAATTTAAACATTCTTTCTTTTGTTCCGTCCTACAGGTCTTTCCCTTGTTGTCAGATTTCTTTTAGGACTTAAAATCAATGTCCATTGTGTAGTCAATTGAGCTACACAAT